>JAFGOQ010000200.1 GCA_016926405.1 Bacteroidales bacterium | reverse complement strand
TAGAAGCAATAAACTCAATATTACCTATTTGTGATGAGTTTGTTGTTGCTGTTGGGAAATCTAACGACGGAACTCTTGACTTGATCAAAAGTATTGACTCAAAGAAAATTAAAATTATTGAGACTGTTTGGGATGATTCTCTTAAAGGCGAAAACGGAAAAGTTTTTGCTTTAGAAACAGACAAAGCATTTAAACACATATCAAAAGATGTTGATTGGGCTTTTTATATCCAAAGTGACGAAATCGTTCACGAAGACAAACTTGAGTATATAAAAAGTCAAATGATTAAATACAAAGATGACCACAAAGTGGACGGATTACTGTTTAATTACAAACATTTTTATGGGAGCTACGACTATTTAGGAGGAAATTTACACTGGTATCGTCGTGAAATAAGAATAGTTAGAAACAAATCTAATATTTATTCTTATAAGGATGCACAAGGTTTTAGAAAAGACTCTAATAAAAAACTTAAGGTTAAACATATTGATGCAGAAATATATCATTACGGCTGGGTAAGAGACCCTAAAGCCTTTGCTGAAAAAGTTAATTATCAAAATTCTATGCATTTCCAAAAATATAAAAAAGTTGAAAATGAATATGATTTTTCAGAAATTGATGTTCTGATACCATTTGAAGGAACTCACCCTAAAGTTATACAAAACAGAATTAATAGAATGAATTGGAAGTTTGAATACAATACATCCTTAAATAAACATACTTTAAAAGATAAATTCAAACTCTTTGTAGAAAAATACACAAATTATAGAGTTGGAGAATACAAAAATTACATCAGAATATAACATCAATTAAAAAAAGCGATAAAATCATAAGTTATAAAACTTGAAGTAGTCACACTGACAAGTATAATATAAAGACAAATAAATATATGATTAAATTATTAAAAGAAAAAAGAGAGTTGTTTAAAACAATATCAATTCTATTCATGATATTATTTGTTGCATGCTTTTATATTACTACGGCAGGTTTTTTTATTAGCTGGTCTTTTTTAGCTATTCTTGCACTGTTAAGTTATATAGCTTATAAAAAAATTGATTTTTCAAGAAAAGATTTATGGTTATTTCTTCTAGCATACCCATTGGGCGCTATAATAAATCTTTTTTCCCTAAATGGTTTACTTGGAACATTCGGATTTTTAGAATTTGATTCACAAATTCTAACACTATTAATTTTAATGATACTTAACCCATCATTAAAATCATATAAGTATATTTTATATACTGTTACTATAGCAAGTATTATTGCATCCTTATACGCTTTCTTTCTAAGAATGTACCCTGAATACTATGTATCAGTATATAATGAAGATCCCAATATGTTACTTTGGCGATTAAGAAGTTTCAGAGCAATTATTAATTGGGGAGAAGCTCTTCAATTTGCAATCATTCTTGTTCTGTCTGCTGTTTTTGCTTTTAAGAAACCTATTATTAGATCACTTTTTTTAGTTTCTCTTTTAATTTTGCTTTTGGCTCTATTCTTTTCAGGATCTAGAAGCGCTTTTGTTAGTATAATTGTTGGATCTGGTTTCTTAATGATGCTACATATAAAAAAAAGATTTATAATTATATTTTCTAGTGCTCTTATGATAATACTTGCATTAGTATATCATTACAGAGACACAAACATTGGATCCCGTTATTATTCTATTTATAATGTTGAGTCAAACAGCTCAAATGTCCAAAGAGTAGCATCATGGAAAATGGGGTTGAAAATAGCAAAAGAAAATATTTGGAGCGGAATTGGAGTTAATACAATTAAAAAATCGACAGAAGATTTTGTAAAAACGCTAAGCCAAGAAGAACAGGATAAATGGAATTCTACTTACAGTAAAACATCACATACCTTCGAGAACTCATACATTAACGTTCTTGCACAAAGTGGCATAATTTACTTCCTGTATTTTTTCGGTTTTATGTTTTATTTTATGATTACAATTGGATTAAAACTTAGAACCTTAAAAAACAAAGATAAATACTTAATTTCTGGAATATACGCATCATTAGTTGCGTTTATGGTAAACATGGTATTCTTTCACAGCATTGAAGGATCGGCAGGGTTTTTCTTTTTCTTCCTAATGTTTTTCCTTATTAAGTTTACCGACAACAGATATCTCGAAAAACAAGAACAACAATAACAATATTATACAGTAAAATATTTCAAAACGAGCAATATTATCCTTGCTCGTTTTTTTGTTTCCATCAAAAAAAGCAATCCCGAGCTCTAAATAACTTATAGTTTTCAACCCTTTTTCACTATCTTCCAACCTCAAAAAAAAGTACATATAAATGTTTTTAATATTCGACACAGAAACCACTGGTTTACCAAATAATTATAAGGCTCCTATTACCGACAGCGACAACTGGCCTCGCATGGTTCAAATTGCTTGGCAGATACATAACGAAAAGGGAGATCTATTAGAAGTAAAAAACTTTATAATAAAACCTGAAGGATACGAAATACCCTATTCTGCAGAAAAAATCCATGGAATTTCTACCGACAGAGCATTAAAAACAGGAGTAGACTTAAGCTTTGCTCTCGAAGAATTCAACAAAGCTTTAGCTATTTCAAAATTTGTTGTAGGCCATAATATTGAATTCGATATTAACATAATAGGTGCAGAGTTTCATAGAGCTGCTATTAACAGCAGCATAATGAAATTCCCTAGCATTGATACAAAAAACGAATCTACAGACTTTTGTCAGTTACCAGGTGGACGAGGTGGAAAATTTAAATGGCCTAACTTAACCGAACTGCACACCAAATTATTTGGCGAATCGTTTGCCGAAGCACACAATGCCTCTGCCGATGTAGAAGCAACAACAAGATGCTTCTTAGAGCTAATTAGAATCGGAGTAATAAACAAACAAACAAATCTTTCAGCCGAACAACTAAAAGCTTTTAACGAGAATAACCCCGATACTATTCAGTTAATAGGATTAAATATTGAGCCTTATAATCCTAACGAATTAGATGAATCAGAAAAAGAGCAAGAAGAGGTAAACGAAATTGCAGAAGAACCAATTTCTGAAGAAGTAGAAAAACCTAAAAATAGTAGTTTTACACATCTTCACGTACATACACAATATTCTATTTTAGATGGAGCTGCCTCGATAGCTAATTTAGTTAAGAAGGCTAAAAAAGATAATATGACTGCACTGGCTATTACCGACCACGGTAATATGTTTGGTGTTAAACTATTTCATAAGCTAGCAAACAAAGAGGGTATTAAACCTATTCTAGGATGCGAGGCATATGTTGCTCGTCGAACTATGTTCGACAAGAAAGACAAAATTGATGCTTCGGGAAATCACCTTATTCTTCTGGCCAAAAACGAAACTGGTTATAAGAATCTTATCTACATGATTTCTAAGGCCTGGCTCGATGGTCAGTATTATCGCCCCAGAATAGATAAAGATCTGCTAAAATCGCGAAGCGAAGGAATTATAGCACTTTCGGCATGCTTAGGTGGCGAAGTGTCGCAAAAAATAATGAACGAAGGCATTGAAGCTGCCGAACAAACCATACTTGAATACAAAGAAATTTTTGGCGACGATTATTACTTAGAAATACAACGCCATAAAACAGGCGATCCTTCACGAGACAAAACATTATACAACGATCAGGTTTTTGTTAATCGAAACATTATTGATCTGGGTAAAAAACTCAACGTTAAAGTTGTTGCCTCAAATGACGTCCATTTTGTCGATCAGGAAAATTCTGAGGCACACGACAGAATGATATGCTTAAATACAGGTAAAGATTTGGACGATCCTACCCGTATGCGCTATTCTGGACAAGAATGGCTTAAAACGCAAGACGAGATGCGTACCCTTTTTGCCGATGTGCCAGAAACTATTACTAACACTCAGGAAATTGCAGACAAAGTAGAATCGTACAAGCTCGACAAAGCTCCTATTATGCCCGACTTTACCCTTCCCGAAGGGTTTGAGACAGAGGCCGAATATCTTCGTCACTTGGTTTACGAAGGGGCTAAAATGCGTTGGGAAACGCTCACCGAAGAGGCTATAGAACGAATAGACTTTGAGTTAGACACCATTATTAAAATGGGATTCCCTGGATATTTTCTTATTGTTTGGGATTTTATTAAAGCTGGTCGAGAGATGGGTGTTTCGGTTGGTCCTGGTCGTGGTTCGGCTGCTGGTTCGGTGGTTGCATACTGTTTACGAATTACCGAGATCGACCCAATTAAATACAAGCTACTATTTGAGCGTTTTCTTAACCCCGACCGTATTTCGATGCCCGATATTGATATCGACTTCGATGACGACGGACGTGGAAAAGTTATGAAGTGGGTTGTTGATAAATATGGCGAGAGTAGAGTGGCTCACATTATAACTTTTGGTACAATGGCGGCTAAATCATCTATTAAAGATGTTGCCCGTGTACAAAAACTACCGCTAGCCGAATCGGATAGATTATCGAAGATGGTTCCAGACAAACCCGGAACAACATTAAAAGATGCCTTTGCAGAGGTATACGAGCTGAAAGAAGAGCGCGATAATGGTACTCCAGAAATTGCCTCTGTACTAAAATTTGCCGAACAACTTGAAGGAACAGTTCGAAACACTGGTACACATGCCTGTGGTGTAATTATTGGTAAAGACGATTTGGAAAACTACGTTCCTATTAGTACAGCCAAAGATTCGGAACTTACATATGTTACTCAATACGATGGAAAACATGTTGAGGATATTGGTCTTTTAAAAATGGACTTCTTGGGACTAAAAACCCTATCTATTATTAAAGATGCTATTTTCAACGTGAAACTATCGAAAGATATAGATATCGACATCGACAAAATTCCTCTTGACGATAAAGAAACATACGAACTATACAGCCGTGGTGAAACCACTGGTTTATTCCAGTTTGAATCGGAAGGGATGAAAAAATACCTCCGCGAACTAAAACCATCGGTCTTCGAAGATCTTATTGCCATGAATGCTCTTTATCGTCCTGGTCCAATGGAATACATTCCGTCGTTTGTAAAACGAAAAAATGGCGAAGAGCCAATTACTTACGATCTTCCAATTATGGAAGAGGAACTTAGAGAAACATACGGTATTACTGTGTATCAAGAGCAAGTGATGCTTTTGTCGCGCAAAATGGCTGGCTTCACTCGCGGACAATCCGACTCGTTGCGTAAGGCAATGGGTAAGAAAATCATCGCAATGATGGACGAACTTAAGGTTCTCTTTCTCGATGGTTGCGAAGAACGAGGTTTAGACCGTAAAATATGCGAAAAAGTGTGGCGCGACTGGGAGGCTTTTGCAAAATATGCCTTCAACAAATCGCATGCAACTTGTTATTCGTATGTGTCGTACCAAACAGCATACTTAAAAGCTCACTACCCTGCCGAGTTTATGGCTGCAGTGCTTAGCCGAAACATGAGCGATATAAAGAAAGTTACTTTCTTTATGGAAGAGTGTAAACGAATGGGTAGCGCGGTGCTTGGTCCTAACGTTAACGAATCGCATTTACGATTTACCGTGAATAAAGAGGGTAACATTCGATTTGGTATGGAGGCTATTAAAGGTGTTGGTCAGGCTGCTGCCGAATCAATTATTGCCGAGCGTGCCGAAAATGGAAATTACACAGACATTTTCGATTTTATTGAGCGTACTAAGCTTACATCGGTTACTAAAAAAACTATCGAAGCACTGGCATACGCAGGAGCTTTCGACGATATAGACAGTATTAAAAGATATCAGTACTTTGCTCCCGATGCAAAAGGGGTAACTTTTATCGAACATCTTATAAAATACGGAAACCGTGTTCAGTCCGAGAAACATAATAGCCAACAGTCGCTTTTTGGAGGTACCGATTCGGGGTTCGAAATTTCGAAACCTGTTCCTGCTACCGAGGGCGAATGGTCGAAACTAGAGAAATTAAATTACGAAAAAACATACACCGGATTTTACCATTCGGCACATCCTTTAGACGATTTTAAATTAGAAATTAACAACTTCTGCAACTGCACATTAGGCGAGCTAAAAGATCCTCTAAAAATATACAACAAAGATGTTACTTTGGCAGCAATGGTTACTGCAACAAAACATGCTGTTGGAAAAAGTGGTAAACCTTTTGGTGTTATAACTGTTGAAGACTACAACGATTCGTATGAGATAGCTCTTTTTGGCAAAGAGTACGAAGAGTTTAGAAAATACGCTTACGAAGGATATATTTTATTAATTAAAGGTACTGTTAAAGAACGATGGGGGGGTTACAACAACGAACCTAAAAAAGAGATTGATGCGAGCCAGCTGACTTTAAAAATTAAAACAATTGGACTTATTACCAATGCTCGCGAAGATTTAATTAAAAACTTAACAATATCGGTAGCTATAAAAACTATCGACGACCATTTTATTAAACAAATAACTGATATTACAGACAACAACCCAGGAAAAGTTAACCTTAATATTGTTGTTGTCGACCCTGAAAAAAAGTTCTCTATTGAAATGTTTAGCCGCACAAAAAGGGTAGAATTGAATAACGACTTTATAGATTTTTTGGATAATAATCCCGACATCAAATATAAAGTAAGTTAGTTTTTTTTAACTTTGGCAACAGAACATATATAATAATGTAAATAAGTTAAACCAAATAATAATTAAAAAGTTATGGCACTAGAAATTACAGATGCAAATTTTGAAGAGATTGTATTAAAGTCAGACAAACCTGTTTTAGTTGACTTTTGGGCTGTTTGGTGTGGTCCTTGTAGAATGATTGCTCCTATCGTTGACGAACTTCATAACGAATTCGAAGGCAAAGCTGTTATTGGTAAAGTTGATGTAGACTCTAACCCAGGAATTGCTGCTAAATACGGAATTAGAAATATCCCTACAATTCTTTTCTTTAAAAATGGTGAAGTTGTTGACAAACAAGTTGGAGCATCGCCTAAAAAAGCTTTAGAAGACAAGATCAATGGGTTAATGTAGACTTTTGTTTATTATACTTATCTTTGCAAGACATAATCGTACCGATTATGTCTTTTTTTATTAAATACATCACAATGAGAGTTACTGTTTACTGCGCATCGAGCAATAAGGTCGATAAAAAATACTACAACGAAACACATAGGCTAGCCACAAGTTTAATTAAAAACAACTGCTCGGTTATTTATGGCGGTGGTGCTAATGGGCTTATGGGACACCTTGCCGACACTGCTCTTGAGCTTGGCGGAAATGTTGTGGGTATTATGCCTCACTTTATGACTCAGGTAGAGTGGAATCATAACAACCTTACCGAGCTTATTTTGGTTGACGATATGCACCGCCGTAAAGCAATTATGCTTGAGCGTGCCGAAGCTATTGTTGCCCTAGCTGGCGGATGTGGTACTCTGGAAGAACTTTCCGAAGCAATTACTCTTAAGCGTCTGGGTAAAATTACATGCCCTATTATTATTGTTAATACCGATGGCTTTTACAATTCGTTAATCGATTTTCTGAATAAAATGATTGACGAAAACTTCTTACGAGAAGAGCATCGCGAAATTTGGACTGTTGTTGACAATGCCGACCAGGTTTACAACGCTATTTGCAACGCCCCTAAATGGCAAGCCGATGCAATTAAGTTTGCTGCAGTATAACTTTCAACTTTTAACTTTTAACTTTCAACTTTTAACTTTTAACTTTCAACTTTTAACTTTCAACTTTCAACTACAATATCATGTTTTTAAAAAAATTAGACGAGCACCTTCTACAAGCCATTAATGAGGCTGGATTAGAAAAGGCTTACGAACTACAAAAAAAGTCGATTTCGAAAATTAAAAGTGGTGCCGATTTTGTTTGCGTGTCTGATTTAGGCACCGGTAAATCGACAGCAATAACTATTGGGGTAATACAACAATTAAAAGCCGAACTTAACGATGTGCCGCGTGCAGTTATTGTTGTTCCAGAAAAAGAAGATGCCGAACGACTTAAAGAGCAATTCGACATTCTTGGAAAACACACCGACCTTAGAGTAAACTGTGTGTTACCTGTTGCGCCTCGTAAATTAAACGACCAACGCGACTTAATTTATTACGGTACCGATGTTGTTATTGGCACAGCAAAAGCTATTAACGACCTATACTCGCACAGCGGAATTAACCTTAACGACCTTAAAATGTTGATTATTGACGATGCCGAAATTGTGATGAGACAAAATGTTATTTCGCAAATAGACCGACTTACCGAAACTGTTCTGCACGTTCAGATTATTCAGTTTGCAAATAATTTAAGCGAACGTGTATACCGCTACGCCGATTTATATCAAAAAGATCCCGAAATTCTAGAGTTTTACGACGAGGACGAAGAAGAAGGAGAAGAATAAAATAATAAAGATGGTGTCCAAAAACTAGATTAAACTGTCATCCTGAGCGGAGTAGAAGGATTATTTCATTGAAAACACAACGTTTCGACTCCGATCAACGTGACATTTTAATCTCTTTTAATTGTTTTTGGACTCCCTCTTTTTTCTTAGGTACAAAACATAGTTACCAACAACAAATACAGCGCTTACACAATTGTATTGTTGCTTTTAACTATTTATTCAAAACAACTAATAAACTGCAACTTCAGTAAGCACTATTCAAGTTGGTAATGGTGTTAAACTAAATTTGGTGTATCGAACTGTTTAGCAGTCTAATTTCGATTCAAATTTACTATCCCAAACAGTTTAGATGCCCAATTTTGATTCAAATTTAGTGTCCCAAACAGTTTAGATGCCCAATTTCGATTCAAATTTACTATCCCAAACAGTTTAGATGCCCAATTTCGATTCAAATTTGGTGTAACCAACAGTTAAGGAATATAAATTCGAATCAGATTTATTGTAGCCAACTCAATTTTAAATATAAACTACAAGATTGGTCTTCAATAACTAGTTTATGACTAACCAAAGTATTAACCAAATTAGATGCATTCTTTATTAATATTACCACAGCACAGTGGCGCACCACACGCCGCCAAAATAAGGCCGAGGAAGTTGCTACCGAACAGGAAAATTAATTAGGATATTTTTTTAGAGACGCACGGCCGTGCGTCTCTAAAAAACCACCATACCAAACCCGACAGGTTATTAAAACCTGTCGGGTTTAATGTTGTGCACCTAAAACAAAAAACCGAGGGCTACCACAAATTGGCTTCCCACGGTTTGTTATTTCTATTTTCCTTTTGTTCGAATTATTATTCTTTTGATTTTAAGATTAAAGGATTGCCGTTAAATTAGCAACCAAAATCCTAAAATCCAATAATCCTACAAATCATAATTCAGACATCCTACAAACCACCAGTTACAAACTGGCGGGATTGGGGGTTTTAACAAAAGAAAGACAGTGAAAAATAAATTAATATCAAAACACCTTTAACTTGTTTTC
>JAFGOQ010000199.1 GCA_016926405.1 Bacteroidales bacterium | reverse complement strand
GTAAAACAATAGTTAATTGTTCTATTATAATTAAGAGGGTGGCCAAAAACAATTAAACTAAAATGTCACGTAGAGCGTAGTCGAAACGTAGAGCGTTGTCGAAACGTCTGTTTTCAATGAAACAATCATTCAGCTACGTTCAATATGACATTCTAATATAGTTTTTTGGACACCCTCTTTTTATTGTTTTAAGTCTAATTGTAAAATAGGTCAAGTTTATACGTAGAAGTGGATATATGGCAAAATATCTAACCAAAACTGTGTAAATAATCTAGAAATGATAGTTTTTTATTGCAAAAAGAGAGTAATACTGTTTATAATAGTAGTTATATATGTTAAAATAATAGGTAGCAATTGTAAAACAGCAGGAAGCAATATATAAACGGCAGAAAGCAATTGTAAAATAGCAGGTAGCAGACTATAAAAGATAGATAGCAGCATATAAATGTAAGGTAGCAATCACAAAATAATAGGTAGCAGCATAATAAACATAGTTAACTATAGTAAAACAACTACTCTTAATATTGAAAACAATGTTTTTCTTGATTATTGTAAAGTGTAATAGATTAAAACAATAGTTATTAAATACCACACTATTATCAAGTATTAATAATAGTGCAATAAAAGAATCATTGCATGACCCAAAATGCTTATTAGCTAATAAAAAAAGAGTATGTATTAGTTTTACATACTCTTTTTTTATACAATTTATCTTCTTATTGTTCTTGTTCTTGTTCTTGTTCTTGCTCTAGCTTTTTCTTATGCTTTTTACGTCCAATAATATGTGTCTTACTCTCTTCTCGGCTTATCAATCGTTCTATGTTTTTCTGATGAGTAAAAAGAAGTAGCACAAAAATTATGAACGAGAATATTAATAGTGAAGGAGTGCGTGTTTCGAAAACTACAATTAATATTATAGGGAATGTAAATGCAGCTATCATTGAGCTTAGCGATACATATTTGGTTATTAATAGTAGAATAAACCAAAGTATAAATGTAGAAAGAGCTGCCCAAGGATGAATAGCAAAAACAATACCTAATAATGAAGCAACACCTTTTCCGCCCTTAAACTGTGCAAAAACAGGGAAAATATGACCTATTAGAGCTGCTGCTCCAAGTAAAAACTGAAAGTTAATATAATCGCCTGTTTGCGGAATATAGTAATCTGTAAAGTAAATTAATTTTACAGCAAGTGCAGCTTTAATTACATCGATAAAGAATACCGGAAAACCAGCTTTAGCGCCTAAAACTCTAAAGGTATTTGTTGTTCCTGCATTTCCACTTCCGTGTTCTCTTACATCTTTACCAAAGAAAAATTTACCAATCCAAACAGCCGATGGTATCGATCCAAGTAGGTAAGCTATAATAATTAAAAGTATATTTAATCCTAAGTTATATTGCATGATTGATTGTTTTTAGCGGGCAGCAAGGTAAAAATTTATAAAATAATATCAAACTTCATATCTCTCACTACTATTATAACGGAAAAAGCAGTGTTACGTTACCATAAACACTGCTTTTGTATCTATTTTTTTATTTATTAAATAATTGGGCCTGCTTTTACTAGGCTTTTACCCTCTTCTGAATCGGTAAAGAACTTAAAGTTATTAATAAATTTCTTAGCTAATTCTTTTGCTTCAATATCCCAATTTTCAGGCGATTCCCATATATTACGTGGGTTAAGAATGTTTTTTTCAACACCATTTACCTCTTTTGGAATATTAAGGTTGAAAATAGGCAATGTTTCAAACTCTGCATTTTCTAAATCGCCATTTAATATAGCATCAATAATTGCGCGAGTCGATTTAAGATCAATTCTACGTCCTGTGCCGTAGCTTCCGCCAATCCATCCTGTATTAACAAGATATGCGTTTGCACCGTGCATCTCCATTTTTCTAATAAGCTCTTTTGCATATGTAGTTGGATCTAGCATAAGGAACGCAGCCCCAAAACAAGCCGAGAAAGCAGGAACAGGCTCTTTAATGCCTAATTCTGTACCAGCAACTTTTGCAGTGTAACCACTAATAAAGTGATACTTTGTTTGCTCTGGTGTAAGTTTCGATACAGGAGGTAAAATACCAAAAGCATCGCAAGTAAGGAATATTATATTCTTTGCATGTCCTCCTTTTGAAACAGGCTTAACAATATTCTCGATATGATAAATAGGATACGAAACCCTTGTGTTCTGAGTTTTTGAAGTGTCGGCAAAGTCAATTTTTCCAGTTACCGAGTCAACAACAACATTTTCTAAAAGAGCATCTCTTCTTATAGCGTTAAAAATCTCAGGCTCTTTGTCGTGCTCTAAATCTACAGTTTTAGCATAACAGCCACCTTCAAAATTAAATACACCATTATCGTCCCAGCCATGTTCGTCGTCGCCAATAAGCAAACGTTTAGGATCGGCAGACAGAGTTGTTTTTCCTGTTCCCGAAAGACCAAAGAAAAGGGCAGTGTCGCCATCGTGTCCCATATTTGCCGAACAGTGCATAGCAGCAATGTTTTTAAGAGGAAGGAAGTAGTTCATAACAGAGAAGATTCCTTTTTTCATCTCACCAGCGTACCATGTACCACCAATAACGGCCATTTTTTCGGTAAGATTAAAAGCAACATATACTTCGCTATTTAGATTTTGCTTCTCCCAGTCTGGATTAGTTGTTTTCGATGCGTTATAAACAACAAAGTCTGGCTCAAAATTTTCTAACTCTTCTTCGCTAGGACGTGCAAACATATTTTTTACAAAGTGAGCTTGCCATGCTACCTCACAAATAAAGCGTACTTTAATTTGTGTATCTGGATTAGTTCCAGAAAAGCCGTCTTGTACGTAAAGAACTTTATCTGATAATTGTTCAGCAGAAATTTTCTTTAGGTGGTTCCATGTTTCATTGTTAATAGGCTTGTTGTCAGATGCTGGTCGGTGATCGTTTTTCCACCAAACAGTATTTTCTGTTTCATCATCCAAAACAATGTATTTATCTTTAGGCGAGCGTCCTGTAAACAGTCCTGTGTCAATGGCTACAGCACCTAAGTCGGTTAAATACCCTTTCTCAAAACCTACTAAATCCGATGATGTTTCGTGTTTGAATAATTCGTCGTATGACAGGTTGTGATAGATCTTTTTAACGTTTTTTATGTCGTATAATTCAAGATCCAATTTTTCTGCGATCATTTTGATTCTTTATAGATGTTTTTTTTGACCCTGCAAAGTTAAATATTATTGCGAAAACATGATAATAAATATCATATTTTATGACAATTGTTATGTTTTTCTTACATAAAGAATGTTTATTCGTTTATTTTGTGATAATCTGTTATTATTAAAGTATTGATTTTTAAGTTTTAGTAATTGTTAATTAATTCACATTCTTACTCTTCCAGTTTAAAAAAAACACATCTCATAATAAAAATCTTATCTTTTTTTGGCTTTTTTGAATTCATTATACATAATAATGTCAAAAAAAGGTTAGCTATAATTTCTATAATTAATAATTATATAACTTTAGCGCTATAATTTTAAATAATTAACAGATGAAAATAACTAAAGTATTTACCTTGTTGGCTATGACAGGACTCGTATTTACTGGATGCAACAATGCCGATAAAAAAGCTAATGTTGAAAATCCTTTTTTTGTGAAATGGGATACTCCATTTCAAGTACCACCATTCGATAAAATTACTTCCGATTGTTACATGGAAGCTTTTGAGAAAGGTATTCAAGAGCAGAATGAAAATATTGCTGCTATTGTTAATAACAACGAAGCAGCTACTTTCGAAAACACAATTGTTGCTCTTGAGTTAAGTGGCGAACTTTTAAACAAAGTTCAAGGTGTGTTTTTTAATATGATTGAAACAGATAGAGATTCTGTAATGAATACAATTGCAGAGCAGATTCTTCCAAAGCTTTCGAATCACGGCGATAATATTATGCTTAACGAAGCTCTTTTTGCTCGTGTTAAAGCTGTTTACGAATCGGATGAGGCTGCAAAATTGCAAGGAGAAGATGCTCGTTTGCTAAAAGAGACTTTTAAAAGTTTTGAATTTGGTGGAGCCAATCTTTCACCAGAGAGCAAAGAAAAACTTCGTGCTATTAACACAAAACTATCGGAGCTTACTTTTAAGTTTGGTAAAAACCTTAGCCAAGAGACTAATGCTTTTCAATTAATTATTGATAACCAAGCCGATCTTGATGGTTTACCAGAAGGAGTTATTGCTGGTGCAGCTCAGGAAGCTAAAGCTAAAGGTCTTGACGGAAAATGGTTGTTTACATTGGCCGAGCCTAGTAGAGTTCCTTTTTTAACATATTCAACAAAACGCGAATTGCGTGAGAAGGTTTTCAAAGGTTATGCAAATCGTTGTAATCATGATAACGAGTTCGATAATAAAGAGGTTATTAACGAGATAGTTAAAGCTCGTGTTGAAAAAGCTCATCTTTTTGGATTTAAAAACTACTCTGAATATCTTTTACAAGATAGAATGGCAAAAAATCCAGAAAATGTATTTGGTCTTTTAAATAAACTTTGGGCTTCTGCAATTCCAAATGCCAAGAAAGAGGTTGTTGAGATGCAAAAAATTGTTGATGCCGAGGGTGGAAAATTTAAAATTGAAGCTTGGGATTGGTGGTTTTATTCAGAAAAAGTAAAGCAAGCTAAATATAGTTTAGACGAAGAGATGCTTCGCCCATATTTTGTGTTAGACAATGTACGCGATGGTGCTTTCGAACTTGCTCATCGTTTATATGGAATCCACTTTAACGAGATTAATGACATTCCTGTTTATAACAAAGATGAGGTTCGTGCTTGGGAAGTAACCGAAGAAGATGGAAAACACATTGGTGTTCTTTATATGGATTTCCATCCACGCGAATCGAAAAGTGTTGGTGCTTGGATGACTGCTTTTACCGAGCAATCGAATCCGAAAGGCGAAAATATTCCTCCAGTTATTTCTGTTGTTTGTAATTTCTCGAAACCATCGGGTGATAAACCTGCTCTTTTAAGTGTTGACGAGGTACAGACTCTTTTCCACGAGTTTGGTCACGCTCTTCACGGATTACTTTCAAATTGTAAATACAGAAGTCTTTCGGGAACATCGGTTGCTACCGATTTTGTTGAGTTACCATCGCAAGTAATGGAGAACTGGGCATTAGAACCAGAAGTTTTAAATTTCTACGCTAAGCATTATCAAACAGGTGAGGTTATTCCTCAGGAGTTGGTTACAAAAATTCAGAATAGTGGTTTGTTTAACCAAGGATTTATGACTGTTGAGTATCTTGCAGCTTCGCTTTTAGATATGTATTATTCAACAATTAACGAGGTTAAGGATATTGATGTTTTGAAATTCGAAAACGATGAGATGTCTAAAATTGGCTTGATTGGCGAAATTATTCCTCGCTACAGAAGTACTTATTTTAAACATATTTTCGATGGTGATCCAGGATATTCGTCGGGATACTATAGCTACATTTGGGCTGCCGTTCTTGATGCTGATGCTTTCCAAGCATTTAAAGAGACTTCGTTATTTGATAAAGAAACAGCTACAAGTTTCAGAGAGAATGTTCTTTCAAAAGGAGGTACAGAAGAAGCTATGGAGTTATACAAAAAATTCCGTGGTCGTGAGCCTCAAATTGAGCCGCTGTTAAAACGTAGAGGGTTGAATTAATTTAATAAATAATATTTATGATATGGGTACTCATTAATTTGGGTGCCCATTTCTTTTATCGAATAACATATTTGGTTACTAATTAATAAACAATAAAAAACGGGCAGAATTAATTTCTGCCCATTTTGTTTAATATTATTTATGATTAGCATCCGCAGCT
>JAFGOQ010000198.1 GCA_016926405.1 Bacteroidales bacterium | reverse complement strand
TAGTCTGCATAAAAATATTTTTTTAGTTCTGCAACTTGGTTATCCAGATAATCGCTTTCACTGTCATTATCTTTTCTCTGTTTAATAATGTTTCTTAGAGCATTAAGAATGTTTTTTGCATTAATAATCATTATAATAAGTTTAGGTTGACACCTTAAGTTGCTAATAAGATAATACCCTACTGCTTTGGAACAACCTGTGGGGGTATATCTGAACAACTTAAGCAAGCAATTAATTTTGCCAAATCTATAATTGAGTAACTCTTAACTTGAAATTATATTTACAACTATTAGTTACCACATCTTAATAATTACTTATCTCTTAATTCTAAATCTATTATACGTTTTTCGAGAGCTGCAATTTTTAATTTGTTTGATATTCTTGTTCCAAATATTTTTTTCTTGTAACGATAAAGAATCTTACCCTTATATAGAGCATAAATAAGGGTAAGCCCAACAATTGAAATACCTGGAGCACTGTTTTCTATAGATAGATAAACTGAGCCCGACGATACAGAAATAGCAATAGCCAGGCTTCCTATTTTCTTAAACAGAATCATAAATTAATTTGGATTTTCGCCAACAATTTCTTTTACCGACTTCATTTTAGGCTGCTCAGAGTTACTATACTTAATTTCATTCTCAACCTTCTCGTTACGTTCCTTATCCATTGTAAGACCTGTAATTCTGAAAATCTCTTTCATACCAAAAATAAGAGCCCAAATAGTGGTATTAAAAGTAACCCATTGCCCTCCCGAAATTTTATCAGACAACAAAAGCCATGTCGATAGCCACGTTCCAATAACTAAGCCCCAAATTTTAACACTAATAAGCGTAAATAATATTTTCTCTATCCATCGCCCAAGCATCTCTTTTCTTCGCCTGTTCATAGTTTAAAGTATATTTATAGTAACGATAATTCGATAATCATTCGACATGTTCTTTCGTCGGCAAATCCTGTAGGTTGAAGGCTATTTGACGATTGAAATTCCTTTATGGCATTAATAGTTTCAAAATCAAGTAAACCAGTAATAAAGCCTTTATATAATCCAAGCTGTTTTAATTTCGATTGTAGTTCATTAATCGAAAGAAGATTACTAACAGTTTCGTCGTTTGTTTTATAATCGGCAATCCATTTATCGATAGTAAACCCCGGACAAGCAGGTTTACCAAAATCGGAATGGCCATAAAGAGCCTTTTTAGGCAAATTATACTCTTTGCGTAACCAGTTAACCAAATAATTTAACGCCTGCATTTGAACCTCTTCGGGTTCTTCACCATTAATATTATCGACACCTCTAAAATTACCAACAACCATAATTCCTATGCCTGTTGTATTCTGACCTTTTGTATGCCATGTAATATCGGAAATATGGTTTACCTGTTTTATAGTACCGTCTTTCTCTATCCCATAATGGTAACAAAAGTGAGGACACCCCTTTTCCGATATGTGATTAGAATTAATGTGATAGTTGTTAACTCTTTCGATATTACCATCGCCAAGCTCCTGATGGATGATAATTTTATTAATAGACGATTCGTTACGTTTACTCCACTGGCGCGAAGAATGCCATGGAAGAATGTCAATATAGTTTTCTATTTTCATGAAACACCGTTTAGTATATAAGGAGTACTAAAGTAATCTTTTATATGATCTTAACAAAGTGTCTCGAAGAATATTTTAAATGTTTATTCTAAATATAGATCAGCTAGTACATTAACTAATTAAAAAAAATTATTGTAAAGGTTGAAGACTAGTTAAAGTATCTAAATACACAAAAAAGCCAACAGCTATTAGAGATTTGCTTTAAAATTCTATTAGAAGATAATTAAGCAGAGCAATTCTATCTAAAAAAAGCCTCTCGAAATTAATCGAGAGGCTTAGTATATAAGAGTGTAATAATTTACCTATTTACGCTTTTGAGTAGCCATACGTTGTTTAGCAACCTCTTCCATACGAGCTTGGAATTTAGACTTCTTAACAGGCTTCTTTTTATTCTCTTGAAGCTTTTTAAGAAGTTTATCTTCGTCAATACTACTGCGGAAAATCATTGTCTGACCAATAGTAATAAGGTTTGACAAGAAGTAGTAGTAACTTAAACCAGCAGCATAGTCGTTAAACCAAAAAATCATCATAACAGGCATACCCCAAGTCATCATAAACTTCATACCAGGCATCTGAGCGTTTGCATCGCTCATTTGAGTATTACTAAGTTTTGTTGAGAAAAACAAAGCAACCGCCATCAAAATAGTAAACAAACTTAAGTGATTTCCAATTAAAGGGATATCATGTGCCCATGTAATAATAGCATCGTACGACGAAAGGTCATCGGCCCAAAGGAACGATTTCTGACGTAATTCGAAAGCAGATGGAAAAAAGCGGAACATAGCTATAATAATAGGCATTTGAACCAACAGAGGCACACAACCACCCATTGGACTTGCTCCAGCCTTTTTGTACAACGCCATGGTAGCCTGTTGTTTTTTCATGGCATCTTCTTTCTTCGGAAATTTCTTGCTTATCTCTTCAACCTCAGGTTTAAGAACACGCATTTTTGCCGACGACTGGTACGATTTGTATGTAAGAGGAAAAAGAACAAGTTTAATTAATATTGTAAGAATAAGAATAATTAATCCCATACTTCCAATACCAACCCAATCGCCTAATACATTAAAAACAGGAATAACAACATATCGGTTTACCCAACCAAAAATACCCCAACCAAGTGGTACAAGCTCTTCAAAAGCCTTATCTTGTTTTTCTAATGTTTTAAATTTGTTAGGACCAAAATAGTAATGAAAAGGAATACTACTATTTTCCGATCCGTTATAAGCAATACCCATTTCGGCATTAAAACGCTTAATATAACCCGAACCATCTTCTAAAGCAGTAGAAGTTAGTTTGGCTGACGATAAATTATCATCGGCAACAAGTATTGACGAGAAGAACTGATCTTTAAAAGCAATCCATTGTAATTTTGTTGTAATCTCTTCGCTAGCATCTTTTGATCTTCCTGATAATTCATCAACCTCGCCATCAGAATGACGATATGCAATTGTAGTATAAGTATTTTCGTTTTTATGACCTTTCTCTTGCTGCGGTGAATCGAACTGCCAAGTAAGATCAAGCATAGTGTTATTTCCAGTTATAATGTTATTCATTTTAACCAGATTAACATTAAAATCGAGATTATAACCATTGCCTTTTAGCGAATACAAATACTCAATATAACGACCTTCGCCAGCGTTAAGCTTTAACGAAACCGAAGTAGAGTCTTGTCCTGAAACAACAATCGATTGTTTGTCCGACTCAACATCGAAATATAAATCGTTAGTAGAGATAAGACGATTATTAGCAAAAAAGTCGAATCCAAATACTGTGTTATCTCCATCGAAAAGAATAACTGGATCTTTAGAGTATGTAGTAAACTCTTTAAGTTGAACAGAGTATACTCTACCCCCTTTTGAACTAATTTTAACTATTAATTTATCGTTCTCAAGAGTGATAAAATTATTTTCACGCTCGGCATTATTAGCAAAAACACCATATTTATCAACTAAAGCAGCGTTAGCTGAGATATCAGATGTAGCAACAGTATCGGCAACAACAGCATTAGCTTGCTTTTCGGCAGCTTCAACAGCTTGCTGCTCTTTCACAACCTGCGCAATAGAGTCGCGAATATTATTTTGTCTTACTATCTCTTCTTGGCTAGGTTTGTTTAAATAAGAGAAAACCAATAATATGGCTCCAATTAAAACCAAACCTATAATATTATTTTTATTCATCTATTTTATATTATTTAAATGCCAGATAGCGGAAGCTATCTGGCCATTATTATATTTTATTCAACTTCCATTGCGGCCTTAACAAATGACACAAACAATGGATGAGGGTTCAATACAGTACTCTTATATTCTGGGTGAAATTGAACTCCAACAAACCAACGGTGTGTAGGTATTTCAACTATTTCAACCAAATTGGTATCAGCATTAATACCAGTTGGAATCATACCTGCATTTTCGAAATCGCTAAAATACTTGTTATTAAACTCGTATCTATGACGATGACGCTCGTTAATTTCAGTAGTCTTATAAGCTCTATAAGCGTTGCTCTCTTTTTTAACAGTACAAGGATACGATCCTAAACGCATTGTACCACCTTTATCGGTAACACCTTTTTGCTCTTCCATTAAATCAATAACCGGATAAGCTGTTGTACGGCTCATCTCAACCGAGTTGGCATCTTTATAGCCTAGCACATTACGAGCATATTCAATAACAGCACACTGCATTCCTAAACAAATACCAAGGAATGGAACATTGTTTTCGCGAGCAAAACGCACTGCCTCAACCTTACCAGAAATACCACGCGAACCGAAACCAGGAGCAACTAAAATACCTTTCAATCCAGCAAGCTCTTGAGAAACATTAGCCTCTGTAAGATTTTCGGAATGAATGTATTTAAGATTTACCTTAGTATTATTTACGGCACCACCATGAATAAATCCTTCAACAATTGATTTATATGCATCTGGTAATTCAACATATTTACCAACCAAACCAATAGTAACAGTATGTTCAGGTTTTTTAACCTTTTCAACAAACTCTTTCCAAGGCTTAAGCTCTACTTTTTTATTAGTAGGAATATTAAGCTTGTTAAGAACTACTTGGTCTAATCCCTCCTTTTGCATTAACAAAGGCACTTCGTAAATAGTCGATACATCGATACTTTGAATAACAGAATCGTTAGCAACATTACAGAACAGAGCAACTTTACGGCGAATATCTTCGCTAAGTTCATGTTCGGTACGAAGCACAAGAACGTCTGGCTGCACACCATTTTCAAGCAACATCTTTACAGAGTGCTGAGTAGGTTTTGTTTTAAGCTCACCAGATGCCTTAAGATAGGGAACCAAAGTAAGATGAATTATAAGACTGTTGGCTGTACCCAATTCGTAACGAAGCTGACGAACAGATTCAATATAAGGAAGCGACTCAATATCACCAACAGTACCACCTATTTCAGTAATAACGAAGTCAAACTGACCTTGCTTTCCAAGAAGTTTAATGCGTCGTTTTATTTCGTCGGTAATGTGCGGAATAATCTGCACTGTCTTACCAAGGAAATCGCCACGGCGCTCCTTGTCAATAACTGACTGGTATATTCTACCAGTAGTAACATTATTTGACTGAGAGGTTGGAACCCCCAAAAAGCGTTCATAATGCCCAAGATCTAAATCGGTCTCGGCACCATCGTCGGTCACGTAACACTCACCGTGTTCATAGGGATTAAGTGTTCCTGGATCAACATTAAGATAAGGATCAAGTTTCTGAATTGTAACATTATAACCACGTGCTTGTAGCAATTTTGCTAACGACGAAGAAATAATTCCTTTTCCCAATGAAGAGGCAACACCTCCCGTAACGAATATGTACTTTGTTGCAGACAAATCTCTATATTTTAATTATTAAAAATTAAGCTATTTCATCAATCATTCTGATTTGATTCTTTAAATCAGCGATATCTTTTTTAGCATTTTCAATTTTCTTTTTCACATCTTTAATAAGCGAATCGGCATTTTTTGAACTAGCAAAAAAGCCAATATTGTTCTCAAGAACAGTAATATCGCTCTCTAGTTTCTTTAAACGCATAACGCACTTCTCGCGCTCTTGACGAATCTTACCCGACGCACCAGGATTCTTGCTCATATCTTCAACACGCGATTTAAACTTCATCATTTTGCGCTCTCCGCTAGCAATATTCATTGCATCAAAATGTTTGTTGATACTATCGCGGTATTGTTGCTGAATCTCTTCTTTTTGCTTAAAAGGAACAAATCCTATCTCGCTCCAACGACGCTGGAATGCTTTTAAAGCAGCAAGATTTTCATCAATATTCTCACTAGGAACAAATTCTGTTATCTCTTTAATAATAGCTGTTTTATTAGCAAGATTCTCTTCGTATACAGAGTCAATATCTTTGAAATATTCATTTTTGCGATTAAAGAAAATATCGCAAGCAGCACGGAAACGATTCCAAATACTCTCCGACTCTTTACGCGAAACAGCACCGACTTTTTTCCACTCTTTTTGAAGACGGATAAGTTCGTCGGCTGTTTTCTTCCAGTCATCGCTGTCTTTAAGAGCTTCTGCTTTTTCGCAAAGAGCAATCTTTTTATTAAGATTAATCTCTTGCTCTTCTTTACTTTTTTGGTAGAACTCTTTCTTTAATTCAAAAAACTTATCGCAAGATATTCTGAAACGATTATATATTTCGTTATTTGCCTTTTTAGGAGCAAAACCAATAGTTTTCCAAATCTTCTGTATTTCAAGAATTGTCTCCGATCCTTTAATCCATTTCTGGTGCGAATTAATATCTGATGCTAAAATGGCATCAATTTGTTCGCAAAGAGCTGTTTTTGCATCAAGATTATTTTTCTGCTCCTCTTTAATTGAAAGGAAATAGTCTTGGTGTTTTTTATTGATTTGCGAAGTTGCAGCAGAAAAACGATCCCAAATAACATTTTTTTGCTCATGAGGAACAGGTCCTACTTCGCGCCATGTATCGTGAAATTGTTGTAGCTTTTTAAACGCCTCAATAATATTTGGAAGAAGAAGTAAATCCTCTGTCTTTTCGCAAAGTTGAGTTTTAATCTCAAGGTTTTTCTTAAGGTCTAAATCGCGAAGTTCTTTATTAATCTTAATGTAATCGTAGAACTGCTGAACAATATGGTGGTACGATTCCCAAATAGCTTTAGTTTCCGATTGAGGAATTTGACCAACTGCATTCCATTGTTCGCGTAATTGATTAAACTCCGTAAATGTATCGTTAAGAGTCTCTTCACTATTAATCAACTCCTTAATTTTCTCAATAATATCGAGTCTAATTTTAAGGTTATTCTCTCTTTCAAGATTCTTTTGAGCCTCTATTTCCAAAATTTTCTCTTTAAATGAGTGTAAAGACTCTTTAAAATCTTGCTCTAATTGAAGGTTAGAATATAGAAAGTCTTTCTCTTCGGCTCCTTCTTCTGCTAAAAACTCTTCTCTTGCTTTATCAAGACCTGCTCTATATTTCTTATAGAACACCGATTTCAACTCGTCTACAACCTTTTTGTTGTTCTCCAAATCGCTCGAAGAACTAACTTCTTTCATTTTTGCAACTAACTCTTCTTCCGATAATGTTAAATAATTATCTTCTTCTGAAGACTCAGTTTCTAGTGCTTCTGCTTGGTCATCAAGATTAATCTCTTGTTCGTTAGCAGTCTCTTGATCATGGATTTGCTCCACATTTTCGTTGCTGTTATTATCAACGAATTGTTCGTCCTGAACAGGGTTGTTGTTGTTAATAGTTACCATTTTATTCAGTTATTTAAACCTTTATAAGCCACAAATATAATCACAATTCCTCACTTAGGGAAAATTATAGGGCATTGATTACCTCTTGATTTGGTTTTCCGAAAATCCAAATAAAAATTAAAAATAAAATAAACCTTTCGGTATAGTATTTATCAAAACCTCTGATAACTTAATATAATTATACATTATGAAAATCTCAAGACTTACTATTTACGGCATACTAGCTCTTGTATTCTTAGTTAGCGGATGCCAACAAACATCAAAAAACAAAATAACTTTTAACTCATTTAAAGCCCTAGACGACTCAGTTTATATGCTTTATCAAAAGAAACAATACGAAGATGCTATTGACCTTTTAGAAAACAACAAAGAACAATTTAACGATAATTTGTACGATGCCGAATGGTTTTTATTTGTACTATATAGAGATAACAATCAATATAAAGAAGCCTTAAATATTATAAGTAGAGCAAACGACAAAGGCTTTTGGTATGGGATATCGGAATCAACACCATTTTATTCTGAATTTCAGAAACTAGAAAATTTTAACTCTGTAATCACAAAAAACGACAAACTAAAACAACTTGCACAAGAAAATGCCAAACCACTTACTGTAGTTGAACTACCCAAAAACTATACTGCCAATAAAAAATACCCTCTTTTTATTGCTCTTCATGGTTACGGCGAGAGCGTTGCTTTTTTTAAAGATTTCTGGAAGTCGGAAAAGATTAAGAACGAATTTATTATTATGTATCCTCAATCATCGCAAGTGGCCAGTATGAAAGGTTTTGGATGGACCGACAAAGAAATTGGCATAAAAGAAATATCTTCTGCATTTTCTGATGTTACTTCAAAATATTCTGTTGATAATGATCAAATTATTGTAGGTGGATTTTCGCAAGGAGGAGGACTATCTATGCAAATAAGTTTACAAAATATTATTCCAGTACGAGGTTTTATTTCTCTTTGCCCCATCAAACCCGAAGGTATTACAATAACAAATATTGTAGAGATGAACAATCGCAATATGCATGGAGTTATCTTAACAGGCGAAAACGACAGCTATTTAACAATACAAAAAGAAATAGTTTCGAAGTTTGATAGCCTACAATTCCCTTGCAACTTTATTATACACGAAAACTTAGGACATTGGTTTCCTAACGACATTAGTATAAAAATAGACGACGCTATTACATATATTCTATAAAAAAGCAATAAATCATTACTCAAAAGACAGGGCTTAGCTCTGTCTTTTGTTGTTTTTAGACTATCCGTTGATTTTGTCAAAAATCATACAAGAAAAAACGCATAACAACATAATCAATTCAAAATATTGTGTAAATCGCATCATATTACATCAACAAAAAAAGATTTAATTATCAAGCTAAATATCAATCATTTAAAATGACTTATGGATCGCATCGATTTATTTCAGCAAACATCTTTAGAAGGAGTTTCTGATTTACAACTATTTTATGGAGAACTTTCCGAAAGAATGGATCTACTAAGACATCAAACAGGATTTACATGTATCGAAAAATGCGGAAAATGCTGTAATGTTGCATCAGAAAAAATCGAAACAACAATTTTCGAAATGCTTCCTTTAGCATTGCACTTCATTAGACTAAACAAGCATGATGAAATTCTTGAACTATTAAAAAGCGATAATCTTGGAAAAGATACTTGCATCATGTACAAGAAATTAAATGACGACGGATCGCAAGGTTACTGCTCGGCATATGTTAATAGGCCTTTAATTTGTCGTCTTTTTGGTGCGGCAGTAAGAATTAAATCAGACGACAGCAAAGAATTTGTGATGTGTAAATTACTTAAAGAGATTGTTGCGAAGAACCCTTCCCTTTCCGATTTGGCCGATAAAATGGTTGTAATACAAGAAGTAGTAGGAAATGCAAGGGGACTAAATGTTAATCTTACGTCGGAACTTTATAATATCAACGAAGGTCTTAAACTGGCTATAGAACATATTCTATTTCGTTTAAGATGGTTTGATCCTACCGACCACAATCCAACATCTACAAACAATAACAATTTTGATTTAGTAGCGTAGATTATCGAAAAAGGCTTTTTTTTTTTTTAAAAGGCCTTTTTCGGCACAAGAAAAGAGATAAGAGATTGTCATAATCAGGAAAAGCAAACAACAAATTATTTTTTAATTATGAAATATAGATTAATTATCATCATTGGATTAATAATATCCACATCAACATTTGCTCAAAAAACCACTGGAACCCACACAGGACAGGGACGATCAAATTTGTCCAAAAGTATTATAAAAGGGAGTGTTATCGATCAAGACTCAAAAAAAGGTGTTGAATACGCAAACATTGTTCTGTACAGTATGCGCGACTCATCTATAATTTCAGGATCAGTTTGTGACGAGAATGGGGCTTTTATTCTGAAAGACATTAAGCCAGGGCGTTATTATCTTATTGCCGATTTTATTGGATTCCATAAAACAACAGTAAAAAATGTTACAGTTTCACCCGACAAGTCACCTCTAATAATGAATAACATTACCATAAAGCAATCATCAATAGACATTGAAGAGGTTATGGTTATCGGTGAAAAACCAGCTGTAGAATATAAAATTGACAAAAAAGTAGTTAACGTTAGTAAGCAACTTTCAGGAAAAGGTGGTTCGGCTATTGATGTTTTACAAAATACGCCATCAATTAATACCGATGTAGAGGGCAATATCACTCTTCGTGGCAGCTCAAGTTTTACTGTTTTAATCGATGGAAAACCATCTATTCTTGACGGCAGCGATGCTTTGAATCAGATTCCTGCCAATGCAATCGACAATATTGAGATAATTACCAACCCATCGGCAAAGTTTGATCCCGACGGAACAGCTGGTATTATCAATATAATAACAAAGAAGAATAAACTTGAAGGTATCTCGGGAATGGTTACAGCCAGCGTTGGAACAGGCCCCGATTACGGAGGAAGTATTCAGCTTGGATACAGAACTGAAAAACTAAACATTTCAACAGAGGTAAACTATCGTGATGGCGAGATGAATATAACCAGCGAAGACTACCGCGAAACATTTTATAACGACTCTATAATGTATTTGCAGACAAATGGTGATGGAGGAAGAAATCGTGGATTTATGTCGGCAAAAGTTGGAGCTGATTATCAACTAACAGAAAAAAACTCTGTTGGATTAATTATTGGATTCAATAATTTTAAGATGGACAGAACATCAGATTCTAAAAACAAACAGTGGTCTTCGACAAATAAAACTAATAATTACATTCTTACCGATAACGACATCAACATGTCAATTCCAAGTTATCAAATAACACTAACTGACGAACATGTTTTCGCAAAAGACAACAAGCTTACAACAAAATTCAACTACAACATTAGTAATCTAGATAAGGATGAACTTCTTTATCGCCATGACTTAAATAACAATAATACACTACAAGAAAATCGTATTAGTTTATCAAACGATACACGCAACAGCTATCGTCTGGAACTAGATTATGAACGTCCATTAGGCGAAAAGGGCAAACTAGAAGCTGGATACCAAGTGCGATTCGACAACGCATCAACTACCAACGACATTTTTGATATTAATGTAAACACTGGAGCAAAAACTCTTGATCCATTATCAAACGAGTTTGACTTTTCACGTTGGATTCACGCACTTTATGCAACTTACTCAAAACAATGGAATAAACTTGATATCAAATTAGGACTACGAAGCGAGTATACCGACCGTGCAATTACTCCTGAGGGGTTAAGCGCCTACACTTACAGCAAAGTAGATTTCTACCCAAGTGCATATTTCACATATAGAATTAGCGAAATGCAACAAGTTCAAGCAAATTACAGCCGCAGAGTAAACCGTCCTCGCGACTTTTTCTTGAACCCTGTAACTTTCAGATCGGACGGCTTTAGCGCTTTTAGAGGAAACCCAGAGCTAGAACCAGCATTTGCTAACTCATACGAACTTAACTATCAGTACCGATTTAACTCGTCGTTTATCTCTTTAGAAACTTATTATCGTAAAACTGATAATAAAATGACCAGAATAAGCACATTAGATAATAATGGTACACTTATCTCAACTATACAAAACTTAGATTCAGATCAATCGTTGGGAATTGAGGTAATGGCCAATTTAAAACTAACAAATTGGTGGAGCATTAATCCATCATATACATATTATCACTATCAGGTTGACGGAAATTATGATGGAGCTACAATGTCAAACTCATCAAACAACTGGAATGCACGATTAAGTAATAACATTAAGGTATTACCTCAAACATCGTTACAAATTGATGGAATGTATAACAGCCCAGAAGCTACTCTAAATGGAGAAGAAGCTGAAATGTATTTCTTAAACGCTGCTATTAAACAAGATTTATACAAACGTAAGGTGGCTTTAACATTTAGCGTTTCAGATGTTTTTCAAACACGTAAACACGAAGAGACTGAACGTAGTGTAAATTTCTATAGCCATGAATTACATTATCGTCAGGCTCCAGTTTTTAAGCTTAGCATAAGTTACACTTTTAACAACTATAAAAAATCGCGCACTCGTAATGGCGATTCATCTGTTGATTATGGCGATTTTATGTAAAATCGATAAAAAGTAAAATATAGTTCGAATGGGTGAAAGGATTTTAATATTCTTTCACCCATTTTTTTGTCAAAAAACAATTAGCACAATCAAAACAGGTTTTATCACAGGTTTTACCACATTAATCAGTAATTTTTAATAATTCGTAATTATATTTGGCACTTTAATCCTAGAAGTACTAATATCAGCGAAAGATGATTTTTAACTCCATTGAGTTTTTAATATTTGGATTACTATTTTTTGTAGCCTGGCCATATTTCAAAAAGCAAAATCAACGACGATGGGTTTTTCTAACATTCATGTCTTTTATTTTCTATGG
Organism: Bacteroidales bacterium; assembly: GCA_016926405.1. Classification (GTDB taxonomy): domain Bacteria; phylum Bacteroidota; class Bacteroidia; order Bacteroidales; family UBA6680; genus UBA6680. The sequence goes on along the minus strand of JAFGOQ010000198.1, from coordinate 1,167 downwards.
ATGGTGGGACTGGCGATTTTTGTTTCTTATAATCGGTAGTGGCTTAATCGATTATTTCTGCGGACTAGCAATAACAAAATACCCTTTAAAAAAACGACTTTTTTTAATCATATCATTAATTGGCAATTTAGGTTCCTTATCAGTTTTTAAATACAGTACTTTTTTTGCCAATATTGCCGACGATATTTGCCAATGGTTTAACATAAACAGCCATTTCTCCACCTCAATTCCAGAGTTTGCCATAATATTGCCAGTAGGAATAAGCTTTTACACTTTTCAGTCGTTAAGCTACACAATAGATATTTACCGGGGTCGATTAAAACCTACCAATCAAATATTTCATTTCTTCAGTTACCTATCAATGTTCCCGCAATTGGTAGCTGGGCCAATTATTAGAGCCAGAGACCTGCTTGCTCAGCTTCAAACAGACCGCATTGCCAGTCCAATTCAAAAGTGGAATGGAATAAAGCTTATTGCTTTTGGTCTGTTTCAGAAAGTTGTTTTAGCCGATAACCTCTCCTACTTTATCGATTCGGCTTTCGAAGGAAAAGGAAATATTTCGGGTTCACCATATTGGTGGACAGTAATAATTGCTTTTGCCTTTCAAATTTATTGCGATTTTTCGGGCTACAGCCTTATTGCACGTGGTTTAGCAAAATATATGGGATATCATTTTAAGATGAATTTTAACCACCCATATTTGGCCAAGAATCTGAAAATGTTTTGGGAGCGATGGCACATTTCACTTTCCACATGGTTTAGAGACTATGTTTATATCCCCATGGGAGGATCGGCAAAAGGATTCTATTTTGGAATAGTTTTTATGTGGATTACAATGATTCTGTCGGGTTTATGGCATGGAGCAAACTACACTTTTATTATTTGGGGAGGTCTGCACGCTCTTTTTCTAACTATAGAGCGCTTTACAAAACTTAAAAAACGAATTACGAAGCTCGGGTTTGGAAGCCTGGCTGCAATGATAACTTTTATTCAAGTTTGTATTGGATGGGTTTACTTTAGAGCTTACAATTACCATCAGGCAAACGATATTATTGCACATATGTTTAATTTTAGCAATCTATCACTAAACTTTATCTCCACCTATTTCGATAATTTATTCTATTTATGGATCGCAATAATTATTGAAATTTGTGTGTCATTACGCAG
>JAFGOQ010000197.1 GCA_016926405.1 Bacteroidales bacterium | reverse complement strand
TTGTGGTTTAGAAGGGCGAGATCGAGGTTCCGAACAGCGAAGTCGAAGTTCAGATTGGCGAGCTAGAACTTTCAGACGGCAATATCGACCTACAAAAGGGCGATGTTGGGGTTGTTAAAGGCAAATGTTACTGTGAGTAAGGTTTGTTAGATTAATCGGCTTGTTTGTAACGGCTCGAATATGGGGCGTTTGGCATTTCAAAGCTCCAACTTATCAAACCACTATATATTTTGTTTATTGTACTCTTTTCAAATTTACCTCTATCCCTGGCTTACGTATATTGCGTGTTGGCTGCTGGCTTTTATTTACCATTGTTTTTCAATTCTTTTTAATGTATCATTCTCAAAAATCAACAAAACTCGTTCAAGTCCAACCGAATCTGAATTGAAATCCATGGTATCATAATATCTATGTGATTTCAATTTTTTACTAATCGATTTTTTACTGTAATCCTTGGTATTTATAATATCAATCAATGAGTTTAGGTCATTTTCTGTATTTTCATAACCATCTCTCATATATGTTACTGTTACTCCTTGGTCAATTATGCTATAAAAAGCAAATCCACTTACAACTAGTAGTAGTATTAAACAAATCCAAAATGCAAGTCTCCATTTACTTTTTATCATAAGTCACTGAAATAAAATCGAATCCTAATTTACTTTTATGTAAGCATAAATCAATTCTTTGTCCAATAGAAGTTCTAAACCAGTAATTGCGACTACATACAAGTCTAATTTGCTTGCCATTTAAGTCAACAACTAATGAGTTTACTTCTGGTTGTCTGAATCTACTTTCTTGGCGATATTTATTAATCACTTGATATCTATCGCATTTATCAATCTCAGAAAGTCCTTGATTTAAGAAGGAACCTAACATTAAACTAACCCCGAAAAATCCTATTGTAATAAACAAAATTACAGTAACATAGTTTTGCTTAGTCTTGGGATTTACTGCTATATATCTTTTTACTTTTTTTGAAAACCAAATCCCAATAATCACTCCTATACCGCCAAAAATTAATCCGAATAAGTATGGGTGATAGTAATTTCTTATTTTATCAATCCCGACAATTGCTCCGAATATCCCGATAAAAATGGATAGAATCACTGCTATCACAATCCAAATCGGAGGAGTCTTTAATTTCTGTTGTTTTTTAGTCATTATATAGTTTGTTTCGTGCAGTTTCCCAGGCTTGCAGCCAACGGTCTAGCTATGCGCAGTAGGGGATTTCAAAGGATTACCGTTTCGAGTTTCCAATGAGCCAAAACTGCGATTGGTGAGTTCTCTTTAAATACCAAACGACAAATCGCAGATTTGGCGGTGCTTATCAAATGTGCAAATATTCCGTAAACCATTGATACACTTATTTTTTATACATTATTGGCGGTATGTTATTTTTTCAACTCGTCTACCTTTTTTTCAATATCTAGTAGAATTCCAAATAATGACCTATTTTCTGGTAGTTCAATTTTACCGTTAATAAAATCATTATAATTATTAATCAGTTTTTTTGCTCTTGTTCTAACCAAGCTGTTTTGATGATTAAGTGCTACGGGGTTCAGTTTTTTTACTAAAAGTTCCATTGCTTGTTTGTCTCTAATATCATCATATAAATAATCATAACCCCAACGAGAAATATAGTCGTCATCGTATTTCATGATTTCAATGGCAAATTCTAATCCTGCTTCATTATTCATTCTTCTAATTAACCTTATCCATCGAAATTCAGGTTCTATTCTTCTAGCTTCACCATTATAATCAAAGTAATAGTTTATCAAGGCGTTAATCGATTTAGGTTCTCTAAGAATGAAAAGTCCCTTAGCTCCCCTTTCCCTAATCTCAGTACTATCTGATTTAAGTTCATTTATTAGAGTTGCCAATTCAGAGGTCGGCTCTAAATTATTATAAGTTTTTTCAACTAATTCATTTAATAAATCATTTCTCTCTTTTTCAAGTAAAGCTATTCTACTTTTTAGCTTATCAACATCTGGCGAGTCTTCATCAGTGCCACTTACAACCTGACTAATTGATGGAATAGGAATATTATGTGTTGATTGATTCCTCGAATTCAGTTTCTCAATCAGAGTTCCTTGCTTTTTAAGCTCTTTTTCCTTTTCTGATATTGTTAATTCTAAAGCTGAATTTTTATCATCCATTGAAAGTTTAACAATAGTATAAACAGCACCACCAACTACAGTAATAGTTGTAAAAAGAACAATTACAATCGTTTTTAGGCTAAGCTTATATTCCTTATTTTCTGCTGTCATATTATTTATCGTATTGTATATAATTCTTAATCATTTACTCTTCAACGCTCATTTTAGTCTATAATTACCGCTAACGTTGAGAATATGGGCCGTTTGGCATTTCAAAGTTCCACACTATCAAACCGCTATATGTTTCATTAAATGTACTCATTTTCAAATTTAGCACGACCCTCCAAATGACCTATATTTATTGTTGTGTGTAGTTATTTCTTTGTCAATTTTATCTTTAACATTCTTAGCCTCTTCAATCATATAAATTTCAAATTTCTCTTTCTGTTCTTGTCGAGGTAATTCGTTAAAATATAGAAGCATACTACCATCCTCAAAGTCCTGAAGTTCTCTGTACCAAGTATAAATTTTCTCTAGCCCCAGTTCTTCTCCAACATATTTTTTATCTGTCAATTCCAATTCTTTTTCCCAATCAACTTGTTTAGTAATTTGATTGTCAATTATTGACATGGTTTTGTATGCTGTGTCTGGTTCAATTATCATCTTATTCAAATAGTAATTAAGTAATAATTGAGCGGAGGTGTACTTGTCAGGTAATGTTAATCCTAACTCATTTAAACAGTTGTCAAAATACTGTTGTAATTCAAATGTGTTATCCATATCATTCATTCCAGCCAAAATGTATAATGATTCTGATTCAATTCCTTCATTTAATGCTGTCATTGCAATCTCTGGAAAATGATTTCTCTGCAAGTTTCCTAGACAATAATTAGCTATTTTCTCAATAAAATTCATCTATTCACTTTATTTGCTCGGTCTTTCATAATTACACACAACTTATAATATGTACACAGGTGCACTTACGTTTCATTTATGCTCCACACTTTTTTGTTTTAAGACACCAAATGTACCAATAATTAGAGTTAAAGATTAACGGTTTTTGTACAAATATGTATGTTGTTAATAAATTTTGGTGCGGGGTGGTTTGTTTAATGTTTTTGCTATATGGTTACTAGCAATTACAACGGAATTAAACATAAAATGTGCCTATGTATAAATTGTTACTGTTTACAAAGCAAATGTTTACAATTAAAATCAAGGTAAATAGACGTTATAGAGGATAGAGTAGTTAGAGTTATTATTGGTATAATAGGAGTAAAAGTTATATATTTGAATTTTGGTAAAAATTTAATAAAAAGATATGGAACAATTAATAATTAACACTTTAGAGGAGTTTGAAGGCTTTTTAGGAAAAGAGATAGGTGTATCGGAATGGCACCAAATTAACCAAGAGCAGATTAATAAATTTGCCGACGCTACTTTAGATTTTCAATGGATTCACACAGATCCTGAGAGAGCTGCAAAAGAGACTCCTTTTGGCTGTACAATTGCACACGGATATCTTACTCTTTCTGTTCTTCCATATCTTTGGTATCAGATGGTTGATTTTCCGAGTGTGAAGATGATGGTTAACTATGGAATTACCGATTTTAAGTTCGGTTTACCTGTAAAGGTTAATCAAAAGGTAAGACTTAGAGTTGACTTAGAGGAGATTAAAAATCTTAGAGGGATTATTAGAGCCACTATGCGAGCTCGTTTAGAAATTGAAGGCGAAAAGAAAACTGCTTTCGACGGAAAAATTATTTTCCTTTATCACTTTGAATAATATTTTTATTATAAATAGACAAAAGCGAAGCCACAATGGTTTCGCTTTTTGTTTTTCTTGGTTCGCCTTTAAAAAAACGCTGTTTACAGCTATTATTAATTCAAATTAGTACTTTTGCAATTACAAAATTATAGGTATGGATAAAATCATTATAAAAACAGAAGAACAAATTAATGGTATTCGTAAGAGTGCTCAATTGGCTGGTAACACACTTAAGTTTATTTCCGATTATATAAAAGAGGGTGTTTCAACAGAATATTTGAATAATAAAATAGAGGAGTATATTAGAGATAATAAGGCTATTCCTGCCCCACTTAATTATAATGGATTCCCAAAATCGTGTTGTATTTCGCTTAATAATGTGATTTGTCATGGTATTCCTTCAGAAAAAGAGATTCTTAAAGAGGGAGATATTTTAAATGTAGATGTAACAACTATTTTAGATGGTTATTATGGCGATACAAGTACAATGTTTACAATTGGCGAGTGTACCGATCAGGCATTCGATCTTATAGAGAATACCGAACATGCCTTGTATTTAGGTATCGATCAGGTTCGTCCGGGCAATTATTTTGGCAACATTGGTTACAATATCGGGCGTTTTGCTAAATCAAAAGGATATAGTGTTGTTTACGATTTTTGTGGTCATGGTGTTGGACTAGAATTTCACGAAGAGCCTCAAGTAGAACATTCGTGCCCAAGAAATACAGGTTATAAAATGCAACCTGGTATGATTTTTACAATAGAGCCAATGATTAATTTAGGAAAAGCAAAAGCTATTATTGATAAAAATGATGGTTGGACTGCTCGTACAGCTGACGGATCTTTATCTGCTCAGTTTGAACACACTATACTTGTAACAGAATCGGGATTCGAGATATTAAGTGATGTTGGCGAATACGATATTTTTAAATAAAGAAACATCAATACATAAAAAAAAACGAGGCTGTCTAAATGTTAAACAGCCTCGTTTTTTATATCATATTTTGCTTTATAGTAAATATCTTTTTAATAAATACCAAAAGTTACTAAAGCCATTTACGTCTCATACGCTCCCACTTCATGTCGCGTTGTGCAACAACCTCGTTAATATTTTCCTCAGTCATATGTTTAAAACGACCTTGTTTTTTAAGGTATTCAGCTGCAGAAGCAAATTCTTTAGGATTCTTATTTAGCTTAAACTCGCCATTCTCGTATTCGGCAAGATAAAACAGTCCACAATCAACGGCTTCTTTAGCAATTTCTACAGATGTGTGTGTTGGCGTTCCCCATCCCGTAGGACACGAAGCGTAAACATGAATAAAAGTAGCACCTTTAATATGTTTTGCTTTATTTACCTTATTAATAAAATCTTGTGGATATCCAATACTAGCAGTTGCTGCATATTTAATATCATGAGCTGCAATAATCTCGAATAGATTTTTCTTATGAGTTATTGACCCAGGAAGATTTTTACCCGCTGGGGTTGTTGTTGTTTTAGTACCAAAAGGTGTTAGACCACTTTTTTGGATACCAGTATTCATATATGCTTCGTTATCATAGCAGATGTAAAGAACGTTGTCGTCACGATCAATCATTCCAGAAAGAGCCTGAAAACCAATATCTGCAGTACCACCATCGCCAGCAAAAGCAACTGTTTTATAATCTTCTATACCAAGAGCCTTCGCTCCTGCCTCAATACCAGAAGCCATACTTGCTACCCCTGGGAATGGAGTAATTATAGCATTGTTTTTAAAAGCCATTTGAGGGTAAATAAAACCTACCGCCGACATACATCCAGCAGGAAGAGCAGCATAAGTTCTTTCACCTAATACTTTAAGAGCCAAACGAACGGCTAAACTTCCACCACAACCTGCACACGCTTTGTGTCCGTAAAACAACTCTTTATCTGTAATATTTTTTGGAGTTATCTTTTTTATATCTAACATATTACTCATCGATAGCAACTTTAAGGTTAAAGAATTCTACGTGCTCGCCATCTTTTTTAAGCTTTCCGGTAAGCAGTTCGTTAAACATATTCTCAATTTCGTTCTTAGTAATATCTCTACCACCAAGTCCGCCAATATAGTTTTTCTTAAGAACAGTACTGTTAGCTTTTGCTAAAGCCGAATTAACATTCGTAAACACAGTACCCTCATAACCAAACGAAATATCCTTATCTATTACGCCAATTGCTTTAACTTTTTTAGCAGTAGCAATAATCTCTTTCTCTGGGAAAGGACGCATATATCTAATCTTTAAAAGACCAACTTTTTTACCTTCGGCACGCATCTTGTCAACTACAACACGAACAGTTCCTGTAACGCTACCAAGTGTAACAAGAATAGCATCAGCATCGTCGCAGCGGTACTCCTCAACCATATCACCGTAGTCTCTTCCAAAAGACTGAGCAAATTCTTTGTTAGTCTGCTTAAGAACCTTAACAGCATTGAACATTGCTTCGTTTTGTTGGTATTTAAATTCGGTATTATCGTCGGGTTGCGAGCTAAATGCCATATTCTTAGGATTCTCGAAACACATTTTATTCTCTGTTTGAAAAGGAGGAAGAAAAGCATCAACCTTATCCTGCTCAGGAATACTAACCATTTCGTATGTGTGAGTAAGAATAAAACCATCAAGATTTACCATCATTGGGGTAAGAACATCTTTATGCTCGGCTATTTTAAATGCCTGAATAGTCATATCAAGAGCCTCTTGTGCATCTTCAACATAAACCTGAATCCATCCGCAATCTAATAGAGAAAGAGAATCTCTGTGGTCGCCATAGATACTCCAAGGTAGAGCAACCGAGCGATTAGCATTCATCATAACTACAGGATAACGACCTCCTGAACAATAGTGCAAACCTTCGGTCATATAAAGCAAACCCTGCGACGATGATGCTGTAAACGTTCGAGCACCAACAGCGCTAGCTCCCATTGTTGCACAAATTGCAGAGTGCTCTGACTCTACGTGCATATATTCTGCCTTTAAATCACCACACTCCACCATATCCGACAAACGCTCAACAGTAATTGTTTGAGGAGTAATCGGATAGGCAGCTATCACATTAGGACGCGATAAGCGAACACCATGTGCTACCGCCTCGTCTCCTGAAATAAATATATTTTGTTCCATTTTTTACTGATTTAATAGTTTTATTGCTAAAGTATAACTTTAACAAAATATTACAACTCCTCCTTTATCATTGATATAGCATCTTTAGGACACTCGTGAGCACAGACTCCACATCCTTTACAATAATCGTAGTCGATACCTATCTTATCACCATCCTTAAAAATTGTTCCATCTGGACAAACTATGTAACAACGAAGGCAGAATATACATGCTTCATGATCTACAACAGGACGAACAGTTCTCCATCCAGCATTAATATCAGCTAGGTGTCCTGCTTCAAATTGAGGTCCAACAGGATAGTCGTTTATATGTTTTGGTTTTATGAAATCCTTTTTTTGCGGCTTATTCATTATCTCTATTTTTTTGAATGATTATTCTATTGTTGAGAAAACACGATTTAATATAGCTATGTTCTTCTCAGCAAGTGCTGGTTTCATCTCTTGCTTAATGCTATTTATAGCAGCCTCTTTTGAAACTAAACCAGAAACAGCAACAAGAGCTCCATACATGGCCGTATTTGTAATTGGACGACCTAAAATTTCCATTGCAATTGATGTAGCATCAATCTGTACTGTTTTAAATTGCTCTAGTTCTTTGTAACGGCTCACATTATTTGTGTTAACCAAAATAGTAGCTTCCGGACGTATTCCTTTTACAATTGCTGGATTGATTAACGTTTCATCCATGATAACAACATAATCACTATTTTCTACTTCGCTACGATCGTGAATTTTTGTATCGTCGATTTTAGTAAAAGCTAATACTGGAGCACCACGACGCTCTGGTCCAAACGAAGGAAAAGCCAAAGCATGTTTTTTCTCGAACATACCTGCCGCAATACCTAATAAACGTGAAGCGGTAAAACCACCTTGTCCACCTCTTCCATGCCATCTAATTTCTTTCATCTTTTTTTCTATTTACCACTATGATTATAAAGCGCTAAGGTTATTTATTAATCTATTTACTTTATAAACATTGTGGTGCTGTTTTTATTTTTTTTGTCTAGTTTTATTAATAATATATACTCTCTACTCAAAATTTATAGTAAATTGCTCTTTAATTTTTAAAAACAGAGATTACATAAAGTGTATTTATCTACAATAATAGCATTTGATTTTATTATTT
>JAFGOQ010000196.1 GCA_016926405.1 Bacteroidales bacterium | reverse complement strand
TTTTTTCTCATCGAAAATGGGTTTGCAAAAATGTTTAGCCGTTTTTTTTCATCGAAAATAGCTTTGCAAAAAATATCTGGAGTCCATCTTGTGTCGAGTTGGACACCTAAAAAATTTCTGAACGCTACCGCTTTTTTTTTAAAAAATTCTGTAGGAGACGTCGCATGCAACGTCTCAACATCATATATTAATAATATTACATAGTAAATCCTACCAATTTGTTTTAATAATACTTCCTGTTTCCGAATGGTTTTCGATTGATAGATGCGCGCCAATTTCTTGTTGCATATCTTCAACATGCGAGATAACACCTACAATGCGATTCTCTTTGCGTAGCGACTTTAGTGCGTCGAATACAATGCCCAGCGATTGCTTATCGAGTGATCCGAAACCTTCGTCGAGGAAGAAAAAGCTTTGTCCCGTGCCACAGTGTTTCTGAATATTGTCGGACAAGGCCAGAGCCAGGCTCAGCGCTGCTTGGAATGTTTGTCCGCCCGACAGCGTTTTTATGTTGCGCAACTGACCTCCGTTTAGATAATCGCGAACCATAAATTTATTGTCTTCAGACAGTTCTAAACGAAGCTTTTGGTTTGTTAGTTTGTAAAAACGGTTGTTGGCAACCATTACAATATTTTGCAGGAATGTGCCCGATATGTAGTTTACAAAACCTTTTCCTTTAAATAGCTGCATTAGTGTTTTAATATCTTCGGCTCGGTTTTGTAGCTTGTTAAACTCTTTGCTTAGCTCTTTCTGCTTATCGAAACTTGTTGTTAGTTGCTTTAGTTCGTTTGTAATTTCGCCAAATTGCTTTTGCTGTTCCGATAGTTTTTGGGTTTGTTGTGCAGTTTGATCAACAATAGCAGTAAGCTCGTTGTTATCAAACACACTCTCTTTTAACTCTTCTTGTAGTGGCGCTTTCTCTTTTTCTAAAGCAAACAGTTCTTTGTTAAACGACTCGATAGCCTGTTGTTCTTTTTTTATGTCGATAGGCTGATTTAAAAGTGCCTTAACTTGTTCGAGAGTGGAGTAATTTGAACTTTCGATATTTTTTGTGAGTGTGCTTAGCGACTCGTTTAGCTCGTTTTCGGTTAATTGCAGATTCTCTTTAATTATCTGAATTTGTCCCGAAATATTGGCAATATCTTTGTCTATATTATTTCGTTTTTCAATTAAAAACTGATACTGCTCTTCAAGAGTCTTTACTTTGTTGGTTAATGCAGCTTTTTCGGTCTCAATGTTTTGGCTGTTTAATTCGTTAAGATTATACAATTCGAAATTTGGTATTCGGCTCTGTAAAACCGAAATTTCGGTTGCCAAACTGTTTATTTGGTTCTGAATTAATTCCGACGCTTTTACATATTTTTCGAGATTAGCTGTTTCGGTTTTAAGAGTAGCATCTTTTTGCTGGCGCTCGTTTTCGAGTGTGCGAATAAGGTTAAGCGTTTTCTGGCCTTTCTCTATTTCGGCAACAACTTTTTCGATAGAATAATCGGCCGAATTGCCCCAGGTAAATTCTTTAAGGTGATTTTCGGCCTCGTTGTTTAACGCCGAAAGCTGATTTGTAAGTCTCTCTTTTTCGGTAGTGTATTCAATAACCCTTTCGTTAATATGTTTAATAGTGCTTTTTGCTTGGCGCAGAGTTTCAATATAGTGCGATATCTGCTTTTTTGTTTTGTTAAGCTCTGTAATTTCTAGCTGGTAATTTTCGGCTGTCCATTTATGTGGATGGTGCTCTGATCCGCACAGTGGGCAAGGAGTTCCGGTTGTTAAACTGCGCGATACTTCGCCCAGATGCTCTTCTACAAGTTTTTGTTGAAGAGCGTTTTCGGTTTTTGTAAGTTCTTGTTGCTGAAGAGTTGTTTTATTGTCGATAATAGAGCTAATCTCGCTTAAACTTTCGCCATTCTTTTTTATATCAATCAGCTCAAAAAGGCTGTTTGCTTCGTCATTCTGTTTTTGTGTTTTAAGGTTTATTTCAGAAATGTTGGTGTTTAGTTCTTTCTGTTTATCTATTAAAGTTATCTGTTTTAAAAACCACTCTTTAATTTTACTTAGTCGCTCAATGTCGGTATCTATCTTATGTAGTTCGGTTATTTGTAGATTTAATGCCTCAATTTCGGCAGTTATGTCGGTTGTTTTTTTACGTGTTTGGTTAATAATAGCCTCACCATTTTTAATACGATCGGTTTTTATAGCCTTTTCTGTCTCTTTCTCAAGAATCTCGGCAATGGCCGTAAGAGCAGATATACGCTCGGTTATCTTCTCGCGACTGTTATATTCGGGTTCAATTTTGGCAATGTCGGTAATAACTTTTTCATGATCTTTATTAAGCCCCTCGAGTTTAGTTAATCCGTTGCTCTGTTGTTGTAAAAGCGATTTTTTAAGCAACTCTTTTTCGTCAACCTTATTTATTAGCTCTTTAAAAGTGTTGGCGCAGTCAATATATTGGGTTAAGTTTTTCTCGCGTGTTTCAATGTCGCCCTTTTGGTTGTTTAGTACCAAAAGTTTGTTGTTTAAATCGGCAAGCTTTTGGTGTTTATCTTTAATGGTTTGAAGGCTTTCGCGTTTACTATTTAGTTGTTTAATTTGGTTAGTTATATCCTCAATATTAGTTTGTATAGCTGCCGAAGCGGCTTTCTTTTCGGTAATAAGATCTTTGGAGACCTCGCCAATTTGCTCTAGCTGGCCTTTTATGTAAGTTAAATTTTCGCTGTTCTTGGAATCCAGATTTTTGGCTTTGCCAAATAGGTCGTACTTCTCCAGATTAAAAAGTTCTTTCATCATCTCTGTACGAGCAGTTTCGCCAAGCTGTAAGAACTCTTGAAATTGTCCTTGAGGAATTATTACGGTGCGTTTAAAGTTATCGTAGTTAAGACCAATTGCTTTTTCAATCTCTTTTAACTCTATCTCGTGCCATTGGTTACTGTTTTGCACAAAGCATTTATGGTCGAATTTTGGTACATCGTCGAAACGCTTAGAGTTTCGTTTACCAGTAACAACAGTTTTATATTTGGTAGCCTCTTGTCCCGACGAGAACAGAAACTCAACAAAAAGTTTATTCGACTTAAGATTAAGCATATTGTAGTTGCGGTTGTCGCCACTAAGGTTAAGCCTATCGGTACGTCCGTAAAGCGAAAATACTATAGCCTCAAGTATCGACGATTTACCCGATCCTACACCGCCAAAGATGCCAAATATGTGTGCATCGCATAGTTTTTCGAAATCAATTGTTTGTCGTTGCTGGTAGGAGTAAAGTCCTTCTATTGTAAGTGATATTGGTTGCATGTTTTTAAGTTGAAAGTTAGAAGTTGAAAGTTGATTGTCAATATGCTTTTATCAAGCTATTACAATGTAACGTTATTCAGCCGTTATCTCTTTAAAGATATTCATAATGCTTTCGTTGGCCTCTTGTCCTTTGCTCTTTAAAAAATACTCTTTAAAAAGCTCTTCGCGCGACTTTTTCAGGTCGATATCTACACCATTGTTTTCGAAAAATTTATCCTTGTTTTTAATCTCAGGAATAATTGTAATTATTCCACTATGTGCATTGTACAAAGCTTTTCTATCTTCTGCCGACAGATAATCGTCGGTTTTAATAGTAAGCTCTAACAAACAATTTTGGTTCTCTTGTAACCAGGTAACCGCTTCGGCAATATTGTCGAACGTCTTACGCAAAAGCGATTTTCCCGAATTGAGTTTAATATCGGTTGTTGTAATAATATTGTCGTTACTCTCAATAAGTATTACATATTTCTCTTGCTGAGCCTCGGCAAAAGAGTATGATAGAGGACTTCCCGAATAAATTATTGGGCATTTATTTGAGTTAACTCTTTGTTTGCGGTGAAGGTGTCCCAGCGCAACATAATCTATTCCAGTAGGAATATTTTCGGTGAAAATAGCTTGTGCACCACCAACGTGAAGAATAGGTTTTTCATCTTCTGGCTCTTCGGGCTGTTCGCCATCTTTGTTAATCACAAAAAGGTGTGTCATTAGCATGTTAACACCATTTTTATCGCAATACTTGTTTGCCAATTCTTGCCAGTGATCAGCCAATAAATCGCGCAGCTCGCCTTCGTTTTCGGGATCAATATACTGATTCATACGTATGCTATTGGCATAAGGAGTATGCAGTAATCTGAGCGGTGTATTGCTATTTGGGGTTGTTATTTCTATAAATCCGTTGTCGGTTTTTGTAATCTCAACACCCGAATCGAGCTTAATAGTGCTCAGTTTTGTGTTTGGATAACCAATTAAAAATATGCCACACTCTTTTGCCAGAGGGTCGGGAGCAGCAATACGGTCTGGCGAATCGTGATTGCCAGCAATGGCAATAACCGGACGCTTTCCGTTTTTGCTAATCTTCTTAAGCGATTTGTAAAAAAGCTCAAGAGCATCTATAGGAGGCGAAAAAGTGTCGAACAGATCGCCAGCAATAACCACCGCGTCAACATTGTTGTTGTCGGCAATTTGTTCTATCTCTGATAAAAAATCGCGCTGCTCTTCTATTCGTGCGAAGTTCTCTAATCGCTTGCCCAAATGCCAGTCAGAAGTGTGTAATATTTTCATAAGTTTCGTGTAAATAAAAACAGTCTTCAAATATAGCTTTAATACATTTTAATTTCGAACGGGTGAGTTCTTTCTTTTTAAGATTAGGTATTGATTAGTTTATGAATTTCTTGTAATTTCTGTAATCTACAATATGAGTTGTTATAAGAATATTTTAAAATTAAACCATGAGAAAGTATTTACTGATACTGTTAGTTTTGGCTTCGTGTACCAAGGACGAATATTTAGACTTTGACACAATTAGAATCCCTGCTGGGAAATCGAGTAATATGTTTGAAATTACATTAAATAGGGTTTCGGATAGGATTGATGGTATTTTTATTGCTACACCTTCGTGGTATTATACTTACGATGAGATAGGTGGCGAGGATATGAATGGTCTGTCGAAAATTGATGGTTTAACAGATGGTGATGTACACGATAGTTCGGCTAGGATAACCTATAAATGTGTAACCGATGAATATGGAGAGCAGCATCTTATGGTTTACGGATATGTTTGGAGAGATGGAGTGTCGCCTCAAGAGAAAGCAGATCAGAAGCATTTTTTAACAGAAATTATTCCCGATAAAGCTTATCGATATTCAATATTACGTGAGGGGGGGATGTATAAATTTAGCTTTGATGGAGTAGAGTGGGAGTGTTTGGCCGGATCGAACAAAATGTCGTGGAGGTGCAATCCATATATTGGAGGTAGATACGTTTTAAAGCACGATTGGGTTATTCATATAAAGAGGTTTTAATTACAAATTTTACATTACAGAGGTAGGTTGGCTCTTTTGTTCTTTTAATTTAAAGTTTCTATGATTTTTTTTTCGAAGTAGCATAGACAATAAAAACATCTTTTTTACTTAAAGCACCGTAATTATTGGTTTAATGTTTTCCTTTATATGTGGGTGTTTATGTAATTATTTATAACAGAATGAGAAGTGAAAAGAGTTTATTGTAGTTGTTTCACATCTAAATTACTACTATCGCGTTATATTTTTTGATAATCATCAAAAAAGTATGAACTCCAGAGTAAATAAGTGATAGTGTGTCATAAACAATCCTATTTTTGTAAATGAGAATAGATTTAAAAAGATACAAGCAAATTATTTTACAATGCATTTATTTTACACTCCCGATTTAACCGATAAAAATTACTGTTTTAACGAAACAGAGTCTAGACATTGCAATAAAGTTTTGCGACTTACAGAAGGTGATTTTGTTCACTTAATAGATGGTAAAGGAGGTTTCTTTAAGGCCGAAATAATACAGTCGCATCAGAAACATACTATTGTTTCTATTGTAGAGGAGTTGGAAAACCCAGATAAGCGTGATTATAAAATTCATATAGCCGTTGCTCCAACAAAAAATATTGATAGGTTAGAATGGTTTTTGGAAAAAGCCTGTGAGATAGGTGTTGATAGAATAACACCCCTGCTTTGTAAGCACTCTGAGCGAAAAATTATTAAAAACGATAGGCTAGAGAAGATTTTAGTTTCGGCTATGAAACAGTCGTTTAAAGCTACCCTGCCACAGCTCGATGAGCTAACAAAATTTTCGGATTTTATAAAAGATGATAATTTCGAAAATCGTTTTATTGCATATTGTGACAACTCGATTAAAGAGCGTGTCTTGCTTAAAAATGCTATTTCAAAAGGAAAGGATATACTTATTATAATAGGTCCCGAAGGAGACTTTTCTCCACAAGAGATTGAACAGGCTTTTGAAAATTCGTTTGCTCCGGTAAGCTTAGGCGATAGCCGTTTGCGTACCGAAACCGCAGCTCTTTTTAGTTGTAGTATGGTTAATATTATTAATCAATAAAGTTTTGATAATGCCTTGCTTCTGATTTTTGTATATTGCGCTAAACATAAATAATTACATTGTTAATAATGAATATAGATCAATTGCCATACCATCAGCTTATTAATCAGGCAGCACTGCCTATGGCGATTTATCAGGATGGTAACTTTATTTATATAAACGAAATCTTAGAGAAAAAAATAGGTCTCTCTAAAGATGAGGTAATTGGTAAATCGGTCTTAGATTTTATTCATGATGACGATGTAAACCATGTAGAATTTATATTATCTACAGTATACACCTCAGATAATTCAGACAATAAAATAACATATCGGGCAAATGACAAAAGCGGCGATGTTAAATGGTTACAGTCTAACTATTCAATAATAACAGTAAACAATAAACCCGCTGTTTTAGATATTATTACCAATTTCACCGAGCAAAAAGAGATAGAAAATATTCTTCTTGAGGAGGAAAGAAGCTACCGACATGTTTTTAATGCCATCGATGATTTGCTATTTATAATTAATTCCGATTGGCAAATAATTCAATGTAATGATAGTGTATTACAGAAATTAGGGTATCGTCAGTCAGATATTAATACTGTTAATTTTATTGATATTGTTGATATTGAGTATAAAGAGTCGACAATAAACTTTATTCAAGATTTACCAGTCTCTTCGAACGAGATTCTACAATCGGTAATTACTACTACTAATGGTAATAAAATACCTGTAAATATACATGTATCGGATGGTGTTTGGTCCGATAAGAAAGTTATTTATATACGTTGTATTGACATTAGTACTAAGTTGAAATGGGAAAATGAGATATCGGCACAACGAAATAAATTCCTAAAAGCATTTAATTCGAATCCTAATGCCATGTCTTTAAATCGTATCGATGAAGGCGTTTTTATAGATGTAAATAAGGCTTTTCTTAAAATAACAGGGCTTACTCGTGAAGAAATTTTAGGTAAAACAGGTTCAGAAATTGGAATAATCACAAAGCAAGAGCAGCTCAGATTATTTAAACTATATAATACCTCAACGCCATCGTCGGTAACTCAAATTACATTGACAACAAAGAGTGGTGAAACAAAAGATATTGTACTATATTCCGAAGAATTAATAATTGAAGATATTCCTCACTTATTAATTGTGATGGTTGATAAATCGGATATTCGTAAAGCCGAAAAGGATGTTATGGATAGTAGAGCTAAACAAAATGCTATTATTGATAATATTCCACAAGAAGCATGGTTAAAAGACAAAAATGGTATTTATATAAGTGTAAATAGGCCTTTTGCAAACTTCTTGAAGTTAGGTATAAAAGATATTATAGGGAAATCGGATTACGATTTATTTCCCGAAAAAGAGGCTGATTCGTATGTGAAAGAAGATAATGAGGTTATTATAACTAGAAAGCAAAAGCGAATTCTTGGATATAAACGCAAAGAAAAGAAGTGGTTTGAAACATTTAAAACACCTATTTTATCGGTTGATAACAACATTATTGGAACAACAGGAATATCAAATGATATAACTCATTCGGTAAACTTCGAAATATCATTAAAGCAAAATTTAAAACGACAAGAACGTTTAACCGAAATTTCCTCGATGTTAAATAGCCTGTCTGATTTTGACGAAAAAATAAACTTCGTGCTAAATATTATTTCTGATGAATTAGAAATTAAGTCGATATGCATATATGAAGATGTTAAAACTAAACCTTTTGTTAAATATCAATTTTCAAACAATATAGATAACAAACAAGAGGGTTTTGTATTAAAAAATAGTTCTCAGTTGTTAATGCAATTATCACAACAGAAATTATACTGTTTTGATAATGCAATTCAAGCAGATTTATTAGCAGATAAGGAATCAGAAGGAGGGAATATTATACTTTTTCCCATATTTATTGACAATATTATTTATGCAATTATTGAGATTGTAAAGTCGAAAGAGAGATGTGAAGAAGATGCCCCTCAGGTTGAATTTATTAAAACAGTAGGTAATATAATTGCAACTACTTATAAGCGTTTTATTGCAGAGGAAAAAATTAAACGTAGCGAGCATCGTTTTCGGGAATTTGCCGAGATGTTACCAGAAATGGTATATGAAACTAATTACAATGGAGATATTACATTCTCTAATAATTTTTCGTTTGAGAACTTAAAATATCCTATAGATAAACAGATATCAATATTCGATTTATTTATTGATAGTGAAGCAAATAGTGTTAAAATACTTTTTGATAGAATATTAAAGGGAGAGAAGATTTCTGGTAAAGAATTCACTGCCGTTAGAAATGATGGAACCACTATACCTGTATTGGTTTATTCAAATTTAATTACCACTAACGCCGTTCCAACAGGAGTTAGATGGATTATGATTGATATTACTGAACAAAAAAACAATCAGGTAGAACTGACAAAAGCAAAAGACGATGCCGAAGCTGCATCTTTAATAAAGCAACAGTTTTTGTCTACTATGAGTCATGAAATACGCACTCCTCTGAATGCTGTGCTTGCTATCAGCCATTTGCTTTTGCAGGAAGAGCCAAAAGAGAGTCAGGTAGAAAATTTAAATGTGCTCCGTAGTTCGGCTAAAAATTTGCTTATACTTATAAATGATATCTTAGATTTTAATAAAATAGAGACTGGTAATATAACTCTTAATCCAGTTGTATTTAGTCCCGAACGACTTTTCAAACAAATTCATAATTCGTTTGAAATATTGGCAAGGGAAAAGGGTATAGGTTTAAATCTTAGTATTGACGATAAATTACCTCGATTATTACTTGGTGATAAAACAAGACTCTTACAGATACTCACCAACTTAATAGGTAATGGTATTAAATTTACTCCAAAAGGAGGAGTTACTCTTAAGGTAATTGTTCAAGAGATTATAGGTACTAAAGCCAATATTCAGTTTAGAATAGAGGATACTGGTATAGGTATTCAAAAAGAAAAGCTGGATCATATTTTTCAGTATTTTACTCAGGAGACAAGTGATACAACAAGGCAGTATGGCGGCACAGGATTAGGGTTAGCCATTACTAAGAAGATTGTAGAGATGCATAATAGTAAAATAATGATAGAGACCACTACAGGTGTAGGATCTACATTCTTTTTTAACCTATTATATGATATTAAAGAATCAACTAATAATAAAGAGTTAGATAAAAAAGATACCCGTGCAGCTGACATAGAGATGCAATTTGCTTCTGATAAGAAAATATTAGTAGTTGAGGATAACGAGATTAATAGACTAATTCTTTCGAAGTTTTTAAATAAGTGGAATATTTCATTTGATTATGCTATAAATGGTGCTGATGCTCTAGAAAAAGTTAAAGCTAATTTCTATAATTTGATACTTATGGATTTAGAGATGCCAATAATGAGCGGATATCAGGCTACCGAGGAGATAAGAAAAATGAATGATGAAAAAAAGTCTAATACTCCTATTGTTGCAATAACAGCTTCGGCTCTGTTAGATGTGCAGGAAAAGATTTTTGCTATAGGTATAAATGATTATCTTTTGAAACCATTTAACCCTAAAAAATTATCAGATATAATAACTGCATATATATAATATTATAAGAAGTGTAACATATTATTTAGTTTGTTCGTTTACTGCTATTACACAAATAACTAGAAAATATGAAACTTCCAACCATATTAAAATGCAGAAAACTAAATCTCAGACCCATTGAGGAAAAAGATTTTGATGGCTTTTGTTCTTTCTTACAATCCGAAAGAGCAACCAAACATTTATTGTTTCAAAGAACAGATTTAGGATCGGTTCAAGAAATTACTCATAATTTCAGAAAGTTAATAGATTCAAAAGATTCTAGAGATAATTATTTTGTTCTTGTTATTGCTGATAAACATACCGACGAATATATTGGTTTAGTAGGATTGGCACCAGATTACAATTCTGATGCTCTTCAGATTTACTGGTCGGTTTTGCCAGAGTATTGGAATCAGGGATATGCTTCTGATGCTGTTAAAAAAATGATATCCTACGCCTTCGAAAAACTTAATGTTTTTAGAATAGTAGCCTACTCTCACCCTGATAATTTAGCGTCTACTAAAGTGGCCATTAAGGCAGGAATGAGTCATTCTGGAACAATAGAGATTGACGAAAGCGAAGGATTTGTTGAATATTTTGAAATAGAAAATCTATAAACACCAATCGATAGGTTCTTTACCTTTTTCTGACAGATATTTATTTGTTTGCGAAAAGTGTTTGCACCCAAAAAAGCCACGACTAGCAGACAGAGGTGAAGGGTGAACAGCTTTTAAGATATTGTGCTTAGTCTGGTCAATTAAGCACTCTTTTTTTTGTGCGTAGTTGCCCCACAATAGAAAAACAACTCCTTCGGTGTTATCAGAAACGCATTTTATTACTGCATCAGTAAATGTTTCCCACCCTTTTTTTTGGTGCGATCCTGCATTTTCGGCTCTAACTGTTAATGTTGCGTTTAATAGTAACACACCTTGATTGGCCCACTTCTCTAGATTGCCATGGTTAGGTATATTAAAATTTATATCGCTATTTAATTCTTTATATATATTTCTAAGCGATGGAGGTATTTTTATCCCATCGGGTACCGAAAAGCTTAAGCCATGTGCCTGACCAATTCCATGATAAGGGTCTTGCCCTAAAAGAACAACCTTTACTTTACTTAACGGAGTTTTATTAAAGGCATTAAATACAAGTCCTTTAGGCGGGTATACTTCTTTAGTTTCTCTTTCGTGCTTAACAAATTCTGTTAAACTCGAAAAGTATGGTGCTCGAAACTGATCTTCGAGCACCTTATACCATTCGTTATTAATTATTTTCTCAAAATTCATCTGATATGAATTATTCTTCCATAAATTCAAATCCAAAACTTTTTCCCTTTTCTACAGCTGGAATACCTTTTATCATCCATACTGGTGCAGGTTTTCCTTTTAAGTAATGATCAAAAAACTGCATCATTCTAACACTTAAGTCTCTGCTGTTAGGGCTGTTTGCTTTAAGATTGTGAGGCTCGCCATTGTAGTTCATCAACCAGCAAGGTTTGTCTAATCTGCGCATTGCCATAAAAAGCTCTATTCCTTGGTACCAAGGCACTGCACCGTCGTTATCGTTTGACATAATAAGCAGAGGAGTCTCAATTTGAGGTGCACTAAATACTGCACTATTCTCTAGGTAATTTGGTAGTTTTTCCCAAAGAGTTCCACCTATTCTACTTTGTGTTTGCTCGTATTGGAACATACGGCTCATTCCCGATTGCCAACGAATTCCACCGTAAGCACTCGTCATATTTGTTACAGGTGCACCAGCCTCGGCAGCAGCAAAAAGGTTGGTTTTAGTAATTAAATAAGTAACCTGATAACCACCCCAGCTTTGTCCTTGAAGTCCCATGTGTTTATAATCAACATAAGGTAAATTCTTTAACGACATTGCTCCACTTACAATATAATTGTATGAACTGTGACCTGGATGACCTGTTTTAAAGCGAATGTTTGGAACAAAAACTATATAGCCATTACTAGCGTAAAATGATTTGTTTATAATCGATCTACTTGGTTTTGGCGATGAATAATCGTGCAGCTCATCAGAACTTAAACGGTAGAAGTAAACAATTACAGGATACTTCTTGTTTGGGTCGAAATTCTCTGGTTTAATAAGTAAACCTTCAGCTTCTTCACCATCAAAAGTTGTCCATTTATAAAGTTCAGATGTTCCCCAGTTATACTCTTTTTGCTGTGGATTTACATCCGAAATCTTTTCGCCTTTTAAGCTCATATCTCCAAACCATAAGTCGGGATATTGAGTAAAGCTCATCTTGCGCCACATAAGGTTATCGCTGTTTTTAGCTTTCGAAACTGTGTAGTAGCTATAATCTTCCATAACCAGCTCTTTAGGACTGTTTTTGCCATTTATGTCCCCTAAATAGTAACCACTCTGTTTATTTTGTTTATTAAAAGCAGACAGATAGAATTTGTCGTTTATGTCGATGAAATCTTTCTCGTGGTCAAGCTCTTGGTGTCTGTAGACAATATTGTTTTTACGACCTTCGCCTTTTGTGATATTTAAAGGTTTTTGTTTTCCTGTTGGATCTAGCTTCCAAATGTCATATTTGTCGTAAATAAGTAAACTCTTATCATTGTTTGTCCAGCCAGCAATACCATAGTTATCAGGAAGTGAAGGGTAGTCGTACTCATCATCGTAAAGATTAACACCAATATTTTTTGTCATGTTAATCTCTTTTCCAGATTTAATGTTTTTCGAATAATAGCAACTATCGTCGACAGAGTACCAATATAAATATTGTCCTTTAGGAGACAAACGAACACTATTTGCTGTTTTTTCTTTGACCAAAGTTTTTTCACCAGTCTTCATCTTAACAAGATAAATATCGCGTTTACCTTGAATATCCCACGAAAGGCTACGTTGATATTTGCTGTTATCGCGTGCTGTAGCGTGTTCACCATCTCCTTTTTGATTCAGATAAACATAAGGTACATCTTCAGTTTCAAGAACAATGGTAGAACCCTTTTTAGTGTCGTAATAGGTTAAATAAGTTTTGTTCAAATCGTCTTCAAGGTCGGCAAGTTGTTCTGGTTGAATTCTCTTGTCTGTCCACGACCATAAATCTAGACCCACTTTTTCGCTATCAAGAAGAGTGTCTTCTGGCTCAGTAATAGGTTTTTTTGCTATTCCATAAAAAAGACGAGTTCCCTTCTCTGAGAAATATATTCTTCCATTTTCACTTACAGTCCAGTCTGTTGGGAATAGTTTATTGCCAACCTCAGCAATTTTATTTGCTCCTTTACTGTTTGCAAACCAAAGTGAATAAACTTTTTCTTTGATAGTATCAGCAGAGAATATAAAAGCCAATTGCAAACCAGTTTTGTCTAAAGTTACTTTTTTAATAACACCTTGTGCCTCTTTAACAACTTTAATGGCAGCCGTTTTTGTATCAAACTGTTTTAGTGTCGACTTTAAAATAGTGTCGTTTTGTTGTTCTACAAAGGCTAAAGTATTTCCATCTTCAGACCAATTGTATTCCGTCACCTTTTCGAAAACAAACTCTTCACCTGTAAGAGGATTTGTTATATATAGAGGAAAAGCTTTTGGAGCTTCTTTATCTTTAATCTTCTCTTTCTTCTTTTTTGGCTCCTTTTTCTTAACAGAATCGGCAATCTCTGTGTTTAAAGTGTCTTTTGCCTCTTTTATTAATTCTTCAAGCTGATAAGCAACCCAGTTGCCACCTTTTTCACCTATTGCAAACGATTTAACTTTTGTTCGTGTTATTAGTGAGTCTTTTGCTAAAAGATAAATTGCCAAAGTATCTTTAGGCATATCTTTTTTCGATACTTTCTTTAATTTTTTAATACGTACAGAGTCATATTGAGGTTTAATTTTAAAAACAAGCATGTTGCTATTAAAACCAACTTTATGTTTTGAACCTCTATCGAATGTTGTCTCCTTTTTGGTTTCTGTATTGTAAACTACAAGCTTTGAATCGCCTCTATAAGGTTCTATACCATAAATAACCCAATTTCCATTGTTCGCAATCTCGGCACCAGAAATGCGTTTCCATTCATCCCACTGATTTGGAGTTAATACTTTTTTGCTCTGCGCAAACATCGCAGAACAAACAAAGAGCATTAACGCCAATAATACACCACATTTTTTCATCATATTATTATTGTATTTGTTTATTCTATCTATCATTCGACCCAAAAGTAACGTAAACGATTAATTAGACCGTCAAAAATCAATACAGCTAAACATAAAAAAGTCTAAATTTGTCAAAAAAAATTAAAAATGGAAAAATTCGACCCAAGTGCAGCAGGGGTATCAAACGGAAACTATTTTGGATTTCCTTATACAACAGATGAGTCTAATGTAATTATAGTATCGGTACCATGGGATGCTACTACATCGTATAAACCTGGTACAGCACTTGCTCCAGAAGCAATGATTGAAGCATCTGTGCAGCTTGATTTTTTTGACTTTGATGTTAATGAAGCATGGAAAATAGGTCATGCTACTCATCCAATAAATAACGATATTTTATCATTGAGCAAAAAAACTCGTCTTGATGCCGAAGTTGTTATTAATCATCTTGAATTGGGTGGTAATGAAAATGACGATTTAATAGCAGATAATATAAAGGCTGTAAATGAAGCTTCGTATAATCTTAATGAGTATGTATACCAAACAACAAAAAGTTATTTATTACAGAATAAGCTTATAGCACTTGTTGGTGGAGAGCATAGTGTTCCGTTTGGATATGTTAAAGCTTTATCCGAGATTCATAGCGATTTTGGAATTCTTCATATTGATGCTCATGCCGATTTGCGCGATTCGTTCGAAGGATTTAAGTATTCGCATGCATCAATAATGCACAATGTTTTGGATATTGATCAGGTTACAAATTTAACTCAAGTAGCTATTAGAGATGTTTCTAAAGAGGAGGTTGAATTAGCTGAGTCAAACGATAAAATTAAATTCTTTTCCGATCAGAATATAAAAGAGAAGCTTTTTAATAATGAAAGTTGGGACTCTGTTTGCTCGCAAATAATAGAATCTTTACCACAAAAAGTATATATAAGCTTCGATATCGATGGTCTTTCGCCTGATAACTGTCCGAATACTGGGACACCTGTTCCTGGAGGACTTTCGTTTGATCAGGCATTGTATTTAATGAAGAAATTAGCTAACAGTAATAGACAAATTATTGGATTTGATATTTGTGAAGTTGGACCTAGCGAAAGTGAATGGGATCAGAATGTTGGAGCTCGTTTGTTGTATAAAGTAAGTAACTTAATGTATAAAACAAACAGCAATAATAGGTAGATATGTTTTTTTTAACGTAAAAGTGAAAATAATTGATTTTGCTGTATACGTGCAATTGATATTTTATTTATACTTGCACAAATTAAAGCTAGTATATAGTAGACGAAAAGAACGGTATATTTAGTGGATAGAATTATACATATCAAGATTAAAGCTCAGATAAAAAAAGCATATCTTATGAATGTGCTCATTTTCTTTGCTACTAATGTTTCTAACCATATTATTTGTCGAATCTGATTTTCCTTTAATTATTCTCCGAAACAAGTTCGATTTATTCGAAACAAGGAGGATTATGTTTAATCTAAATGTTTTTTTATGGATGAGCCCGGTAGTACGATACTATTAATAGGTGATAACGAAGAAAGAAGTAAAGCAACCGTACAAAAAATTTATAACGAATCTTATTGTATAAGAGCCGTTGATGCTGATATTGATATAAATAACAGTGTTGAAGCAGATTTAATTATTATTGAAGTTGAACAGACTGAAGATGAAGAAAGAGCTTTAGTTGAAAAAGTATTCGAGAGTAGGAGAGAGACTCCAATTATTTTCTTGGCAGAAAATAAAGACGAAAAACATAAGAAGAAAATACTCTCATGTGGAGCAACAGAATGTCTTATAAAACCTGTTTCAAAAGATGAGCTACTAAATGTTCTGGATGAGATTCTTAATTTAAATAAATGGTATAAAGAGGTTAACTCTGATGGTAAGTAATTCTCTATTTGTAAAAGTAAACGTTGAGTAATAGTGTCGGTAATAAGTTTAATTGCCAAAAAAAATAAATTCAAAGGCAGTCATATTTGGCTGCCTTTTTTTATCATTTAGTTTCTTAAAAAAAGAAGTTTTAGAAACTGGAATTTCGTAAAACTTCTATTTAGAAATAATATATAGCCAGCAAGAGTCTATATGTTATTTCTCATCGTATCCTAAAATATTAAACATATCTTTTATCGATTGTTCTTCTCTGTATACCGTGTCAATAATATTACCTTTCTCATCGCGATCGATAATAACATGCTTAGGCGAAGGGATTAAACAATGTTTTATTCCTCCATAACCACTAACAGAGTCTTGATAAGCACCTGTGTGAAAAAAGCCAATATATAAAGGTTCTTTGTCTTTTGGAGAATATGATGGTAATAAAACCTCTTGATTGAAATCCTCAGAATTATAATAGTCTGAGTGATCGCAACTAATACCACCAATATTTACTCTACCATATTCGTTATTCCATTTGTTTATAGGTAACAAAATAAACTTTTCTTGTATCGACCAAGCATCTGGAATAGTATTCATTAAACTATTATTTATAATATACCATGTCTCAGAATCGTTCTGTTGTTTTTGCTCAAGAACTTCAAATATGATAGCTCCTGATTCACCTACTGTATATTTTCCAAATTCGGTGTAAATATCAGGTTCGGTAACATTTTCGTTAGTACAAGCTTCTTTAATATTTGTGATTATTTCATTAATCATGTATTCGTAGTTGTACTCAAAACCTAAATGGTTTCTAATAGGAAAACCACCACCAAGATTAAATGAATCAAGATTAACCGACTCTTTTTTAAGTTCTACATAAAGCTTTAAAGCTTTTTTAAACTCGCCCCAATAATATGGTGTATCTTTAATACCTGAATCAACAAAAAAGTGTAACATTTTAAGTTCAACCTTTTCATTATCTTTAATACTATCCTTAAAGAACTGAATAATTTCGTTATGAGGAATTCCCAAACGAGAAGTATAATAAGCAGATTGAGCCTCTTCGTTAATAGCCATGCGTAAACCAATTTTAACTTTTAAATTGGTTTTAATTTTTAGTAATCTATTAAACTCAAAAATACTATCAAGAACAATTATAGAATTTGTAAATCCTAGTTCTTGCATTTTGACAATTTTCTTTAAATAATCGTCCGTTTTATAGCCATTGTGAATAATGATTCTATCCTTATCTAGCTTTCCTTTTTTGTTAAGATTTAAAATTAAATCGATATCAAAAGATGAAGAAGTTTCAATATTTACTTGATGCTTTAAGGCTTCGTTTATAACATGATAAAAGTGATTACACTTAGTGCAATAGCAAAAGTGGTAATTGCCTTTATAAGCATTGTTTTTTATAGCTCTATTAAATAGGTTGCGTGTTTTTTTAATTTGATCACCAATTTTTGGTAAATAGATAAACCTAAAAGGTGTACCATGTTTATCAATTAGGTGTTTAAGTGAAACTCCATGAAATGTTAAGTAATTATCTCTTAAGTCAAAACCTTCTTGTGGGAAGTAGTAACTCTGTTCAATTAAGTCAAAATATGAGTTTTTCATTCTTTAATTTCGTCAATTATATCTTAGCTGATTATTCGCAGTAAAGATATTCAACTTTTAGACATTTTGCATTATGTATCTCTACGAAAACATTAGAGAAATTAAAAAAGCAAAATATTTGGTTTGAAAATAATTGTAATAATCTATGCATAGATTGAATATTTGAAGTTGTAATTTCATTTTAGGACAATAAAATTAATTGAAAATACAATGTTATTGTATTAACTTGAAAGGGATTGTATGATTATTAATATTTATTTTTTTTACTATGGACGCATTTTTAGCATTTATTGGATTGTGGCCTGTTAGTTGGGCTCCAAAGTATTGGTCTTATTGTTGGGGACAATTAATTCCCGTAAGTCAAAACCCTTCTCTTTATTCATTAATTGGGGCAAATTATGGTGGTGATGGAAGAAATGATTTTGGTTTGCCTGATTTTAGAGGGAGAGTTCCTGTTGGTGCAGGAATAGGACCAGGTCTTTCATCGTATCAACTTGGCATGAGGTATGGTTTCGAAAGAATAGTTTTAAATGAAGCACAGATGCCAAGTCATAATCATGAGGCTACTATTAGTGGTTTAGAGATCGGATTTATGGCTAGTGCTTTAGGTGGAACAGAAAGTACTCCTGGTGCAAATAATGCAACAACTTTAGCTGCAACAAAAAAGTCAATGGGAGCAGGGGATTTTCTTTATAATACAGAAAGTCCGACTGTAGAACTTAACGGTGTTTATTCTACTGGTGGAGATGTGTTAGTTTCTGATACAGGTGGTGATCAGTATGTTGAGAATCGTCAACCTTTTACTACTGTTAATTATATTATTTGTATGGATGGCATTTATCCTCAACGTCAATAGTTAATAACCGAGAGTGTCTGTTGAGAAAATTTTCTGTTTGAGCCCCTTAATTCAACAGACATTCTCCTTTTATCACATCTATATGAATCAGATCATTAAAATTGGATTTCTTGCTCCATATTCCTCTATTTATCCCGACATGGTACCTAGTTTGGTTAGCGGATTTTATTCTGCTATTCCCGAGAAGTACCATCAACTTTTTCAAATATTTCCGGAGTATGTTGGTCAGGGTGGAGATAAAGCAACAACAGAAGCCGTAAATAAATTATTAAATTTCAATCGGGTCGATATTGTTTCAGGCTTTATTAGTTATAAAGTTTTACCATCAGTAATACCCAGTATTGAAAACAGACAAAAACTCGGATTTTTCTTTGATGTAGGTGAGTATATTCCTTATACGCATCATATATCCGATAGTGTTTTTAATAATAGTTTCCAGATGTGGCAATCGCAGTTTTCATTAGGTTATTGGGCTCATCAAAAATTTGGAGAAAAAGGAGCTGTTATTATGCCTATTTATGATGGTGGATACCACTTGCAATCAGCCTTTAGACAAGGTGCTATTATGGCTGGAGCTTCCAATATGGATATGTATATTCTGAAATATCAGCCTGGAGTTTCTCAACTGAAAGGGCAGATAGAAGATTTGTTCAATGAAATAAAAAAAACTCACCCAACTTATATTCATCCTCTCTTTTGTGGTAGCGAAGCTTTAGAGTTTTACGATGAATATTGTAAGTCAGGATTGAATAAAAACATTCCACTTATTGTAAGTGCACATATGTCGTCCGATGACATTTTAAATCAAGTGAGAGGTCTTGATTTAAATCTGTACTCTGCCTCTATGTGGAATTATCATTCAAAAGATAAAGCAAATGTCGAATTCAAACAAAAAGTGAATCAATTTGCTGGTCAAAAGCCCGATTTATACACGCTTTTAGGTTATGAAACGGGTTTGGTTTTCGAACGATTAATTCCTGAGTTTCAAAAAAAGGATTGGTCAGAAATTAAAAAACGACTTAAAACAGAAACTATTGAAGGGCCAAGAGGCAAACGCTCTTTCTTCCTGAATTCAGAATATGCCACTCCATTAATCGATATTGAAAAAATTGGATTTGCAAATAATCAAGTAACGAAAATTGTTATTGATCAGGGTAGAGCTTTGGAATACAGTAGTCAAGCTTACGAAAAAATTCATAAGGAGAATGTCAGTGGTTGGCAAAATCCATATCTGTGTGTTTAATCACATTTGAATTGCTGTAACTTTTAAAAATAGCATTATGAAAAAGATTTACATTTTTACTTCCCATAAACAATTAGGAAATTTTTCACAGTCTAAAAAAGATCTAGGCAAGTTGATTATGATGTCTTTTTTGCTTGTCAGTATGTTGTTTGTATCAAGCAATCAGGCTTCTGCTCAATGTGTTATTTCTGCACCTTATGATAATGGTTCTGATGCAACAGGGAGTAGTCTTGCACAAAGTTTTGTAGCTACTTGTGATGGTGTTTTATCTCAGGTTAAACTCATTAGTTTAACAAATCAAACAGGAATAACTGTAACAATTTATTCAGGTGAAGGAGTTGGTGGTTCTGTTTTGGGTTCTGTTACAGGAGTATCAACTCATAATGCTATTGAATTTATTGATTATTCAATAATAGATTTGTCTTCTGCAAACGTCTCTGTAACCAGTGGTAATACTTATACTTTCAAATTAACAAATCCGGGTACAGGACAAGTTGGATTTTGGCACTCAAATACAAATCACTATGCAGGTGGAATTGCTTATTATCAGGGTGCTGCATCCTCTTCGCTCGATTTTATTTTTATTGTGGATATTGCAGCAGGCTCTTCCAACGCCGCCCCTACAGCAACAGCACCTAGTGCACCAAGTGTAACTGAAGATGATACAAATGTTGCTTTGGCTGATGATATTCAAGTAGCAGATACCGATGGAGATGACCAGACGGTTACATTTACAATTACAGGTGGTACACTTACTACTGGAACTACAGGCATTATATTTGGTGGCAGTGGAAATGGATCAGCTAGTTTTACAGCAGCCGGTACACTGGCTGCAATAAATACCGCCTTGGATGCTGCAACTTTTACTCCTACACCTAACCTAAACGGGACCAATGCTGGTGTAATTTCGTTTACTACCAATGATGGAACTGTAAGTTCAAGTGCTGCATCAGTTTCTTTTAATATTACTGCCGTTAATGATGATCCAACTATTTCAGGTTTGCCAACAGATATAACAGTTTCGGAGGATATTGCAAGCAATGTTGATCTTTCAGCTGCCACTTTTAATGATGTTGATGCAGGATCAAACAGTATTGTATTAACTATTGTGACATCAACAGGTACGCTAACTGCCAGTACAGTAGGTTCAGTCACCATTGGAGGTTCTGGTACAGGAACACTAAGTTTAACAGGCGCGGCAGCCAATATTGATACTTATTTAAATACTGCATCGAATATAAAATATACAAGTGCTTTGAATGTTAATGGGAGCGATGCTGCTACTTTAACTTTAACAGCTAATGATG
>JAFGOQ010000195.1 GCA_016926405.1 Bacteroidales bacterium | reverse complement strand
ACCTTTAAGGAAATCAAAAACGCTTTTAGAAATTGAGTCCGAAAGAAAAAGTTATAAACAACAAAAATATCCGTGACACAGAATATTTTTGTCAATTAGTTAATCTAACTATAAACATAAACAACCATATAACAAACTTAGAAAAATATTCTCTTTCGTTATACGGTTGTTTAATATGCTTAGCTGTATATACAGTACTAATATTAAAGAATTAAACAGAGTAGTGGGTTATATTACTATTCAATAATAATAACCTTTACAGGGCAAAGCTCTGCCGTTTGTTTAAATTCATCTACCTCAAAACTAAGAGGCTTGTACTGGTAAATATCTCCTTTTAAATGCGAGTTTAATAAATCGGCTTTGCCATCGGTATTGTTCATTTCCCAAAATGAGGGCGAGAAATCGGCACAATATCCACAGCCAATACATTTTTTTCGGTCTTGTTTAACAATCATTGTATATGTTAAAACTGAGTTGTTTCTACATCAATAAGTTTGTAAACCTTGTCGCCACGTCTAACAAGCTCTTTTGTTACAACCGAAGCCATTTCTCCTTTAATAGTTTTATCAACAGGTTTTAAATTAACTCTTATCTCCTCAGGCGAACATTCCACAACACCAGTTGTAGGGCCAATAATTAACAGCTCTTGGTTAATCTCTATTTCACCAGTCTCCATCTTTATTTCGGCAACATTAATATTTCTGAAATAGTTTGTTATTTTGCCAACATAAATTTTGCGTTTTGTTGCTTTCGAGCCGTAAATATGGCTCCATTCGCCAAGTTTTCTGCCAAGGTAGTATCCGTCCCAAAAACCGCGGTTAAATACCTTCGAAAGGCGTATCATCCAGCCATCAATTTTATCTTGGGTGTATTCGTTATTTAAGTAAGAGTGAATAGCCTCGTTATATGTCTCCACAACGGTTTTAACATATTCAGCACCTCTAGCTCTACCTTCAATTTTAAGAACTTTAACACCGGCGTCGAGAACCTTATTTAAAAAGCCAATTGTGCAAAGGTCTTTTGGCGACATAATATATTCGTTGTCTATTTCAAGTTCTCTGCCCGATTCTTTTTCTGTTACAACATAAGCTTTGCGGCATGTTTGCAAGCAAGAACCCCTGTTTGCCGACGAGTTATTTTCGTGAAGACTAAGATAGCATTTCCCCGAAACGGCCATACATAATGCTCCATGAGCAAAAATCTCTATCTCAACCAGTCTGCCCGAAGGGCCACATATATTTTCTTTTGTTATAATGTCGGTAATCTCTTTTACCTGCATAAGACTCATTTCGCGTGCGGTAACCATAACATCGGCAAAAGCCGAGTAGAATTTCACCTCTTCAATATTTGTTATGTTAACCTGTGTTGACATGTGTATCTCAACACCAATTGATCTTGCATATTGTATAACAGAGATATCTGCTGCAATAATTGCCGAAACATTATTCTCTTTTGCAGCATCAACCAACATTCTCATTGTAGAGAGATCGTGGTTGAAAATAACAGTGTTTATGGTAAGGTATGTCTTAACAGAATTTTCGTTACAAATAGCAACAATTTTCTTTAGGTCTTCAATAGAAAAATTATTTGCCGAACGCGACCTCATATTCAAGTGCTCTAACCCAAAATATACAGAATCGGCACCAGCATTAACAGCAGCCATAAGCGATTCGTATGAACCAACAGGAGCCATTATCTCAAAATCTTTTCTCTCCATTATAATAACCTTTAATTTTACTTGTAAAATACCGAAATAACAATTGGTATAAAATTAGAGTGCAAAGGTAATTATAAAATTAAAAAAACTGAGTTGTTCAAATATTTATAGAGCGATATGTTATACACTCAGAACAAACTGTATTATGGTATTTTATAGTGTATCAGAATCATTATATAATGACGAATTAAGAATATTAAACAATCTCAATAGAGCTGAATTCGTTCTCTATCTTTATAAGGTATAAGCCTATAGGTAAAAAAGATAGATCAATAGTAGATTCGTTATTAAAAGAATTGGAAAATACAAATGATCCATTTATAGTATAGAATTCTACAAAATTATTAATAGCATTGGCCAAATTTAGAGTAAAGCATCTATTGTTTTGGTCGTTGATATGTGTTATTGTAAATGTTTTTGTTTGGGATGTATTCATTTTAGTACAATGTGTCAACAAATATAGATATAATAACTAATCGTTGTTACCGCCTATTTTGTTTTTTTGACAGTTATTATCAGTCAATTTTTTATTGTTAAGATGTCTCTCTTTGTCTCTATCTGTTTTTTTATTTATGTTAGCCTCAAGTGCCTTTTCTAAATCTACTCCAGTTTGATTAGCTAAACATATTATTACCCACAGAACGTCGGCTAGTTCATCTCCAAGATCTGTGCCAGAATCCGACTCTTTGAATGATTGTTCGCCATATTTTCTAGAAATTATTCTTGCAACTTCACCAACTTCTTCGGTAAGAATAGCCATATTGGTTAGTTCGTTAAAATATCTAACTCCATATTTTTTTATCCAGCTATCAACTTTTTCTTGTGCCTCTTTAATAGTCATTTAAAAATTTTTTTGTTTGCTATCTAGTATTATTGTTACAGGTCCATTGTTTATTAACGAAACCTTCATCTCGGCACCAAACTCCCCATTTTTCACCTCTTTACCAAGAGAGTTTCTTAAACCGAGTAAAAACTTATCGTATAAAGGAACTGATATCTCTGGTTTTGCAGCTCTAATGTATGATGGTCTGTTACCTTTTTTTGTAGATGCCATTAAAGTAAACTGACTAACAGATAAAATATCTCCATCAATATCTTTAACAGAAAGGTTCATCACACCTTGTTGGTCATCAAATATTCTAAGATTTATTATTTTTTTAATAAGGTAGTCAATATCCTTTTGGTCGTCGGTCTCTTCAATGCCAACAAGTAAAAGTAATCCTTTCTCAATTTCTGATATTATAACATTGTTAATCTCTACCGAGCATCTATTCACTCTCTGTACTACTATGCGCATTTTTTTTGATTTAAATATAGCTTATTATTGTTATAACCTCATTCTTGAAACTTTATTATAAATCATTTTTTAGTATGTTTTTCACCATTCGGATGGAATTATAAATTGGTGTATATTTGCATAAAAATCGTTAATATGGAATTTCTTACATCTACTTACTTTGCTTTTTTCTTAATAGTTGCATTAGGATTTATTATTGGAAACATAAAAATTAAGGGTATTTCGCTTGATATATCGGCCGTAATATTTGTAGCCCTAATCTTTGGTCATTTTGGAATTCAGATACCCAAAGATTTTCAATATATAGGTTTAGTACTATTTATTTTTACAGTTGGAATTCAAGCGGGTCCAGGTTTTTTCGATTCGTTTAAGTCTAAGGGGAAGCAGATACTTGTTATAGCAACATTAATAATTGTGTCTGGTGGATTAACAACTTTTGGGGTATCGTATTTTTTTAATATTGATTATAATATTGCTATTGGAATGTTTACAGGAGCTTTGACAAGTTCTCCTGGTTTGGCAGCAGCAATAGATTCAACAAACTCTCCATTGGCTTCAATAGGTTATGGTATTGCTTATCCTTTTGGTGTTCTTGGCGTTATTTTGTTTGTTAGATTGTTGCCTAAGCTTGTAAGACAGAAAATTAGCGACTGCGAAAAAGCTATTTATGAGGAAAATAGAACCGATCATCCCGAAATAATATTCAGTCAGTATGAAGTTCAAAACGAAAATATTTTTGGTAAAAGCATTGGCGAATTAAAGGTTAGGGCAATGACTGGTGCAGGTATTTCTAGAGTTCAACATAATGGGGTTACATTTACTCCAACTCCTGCAACTGTTTTAAACGAGGGAGATATTATTCGTGCCGTTGGAATAAAAGAGTCGCTTGATAAAATTGAAGTTTTGATTGGACCACAGACAGATAAAGATATTCCATTAAGTTCTAAATATGAGGTTCAGGCAATTCTTGTTACTAATAAAACAATAGTTAACAAAACTATCAGACAGTTAAATCTTATGACAAGTTTTAATGCTGTTATAACTAGAATAAGACGAAGTGGTATTGATATTACTCCAAGTTCGGCAACTCATATTAAATTTGGCGATAAGTTAATGGTGTCGTGCGATAAGGGTAATATGAAACAAGTTGTTGCTCTTTTAGGTAACGATAGTAGACGTTTATCTGATACCGATCTTTTTCCTGTTGCCGCAGGAATTATTTTGGGTGTTTTGGTTGGTAAGATGAATATACAGTTTGGCGATAACTTCTCTTTTAGTCCTGGTCTTACTGGTGGTGTGTTGGCTGTTGCCCTTATATTAAGTAATATAGGTAAGACAGGACCAATAATTTGGACAATGACAGGGTCGGCAAATCAACTGCTACGACAGTTAGGATTGTTATTCTTTCTTGCACCCGTTGGAACAAATGCAGGTGCTCAATTAGTTGAAACTTACAATAATTATGGTGCTCAGTTGTTTCTTATAGGTGGTATTATAACAATTGTTCCTATGGTTATTGGTACTGTTGTTGGAAGAGTGTTTTTTAAGATTAATCTTCTTACACTTATGGGTACAATAACAGGGGGGATGACTAGTACTCCTGGATTAGCTGCCGCCGATACAATGACAGAAACAGACGCTCCTAGTGTAGCTTATGCTACAGTTTATCCAATAGCAATGGTATTATTAATTCTAATGGTTCAAATATTGGTGTCAATTTTCTGATATGCATATAGCGATTATTTTAAATCAGATTTTTATTCTTGCTCTACTAGTATTAGTAGGTATAATCGCTACACAATATAAGATAATTACTCAAGAGGGGAGACTTGTTTTAGCAAAGGTTATTATTAATGTTACGTTACCTTTTTTGTTGGCAACAAAGATTGCTCATCTGAAACCTACCGCTCAGCTCATTGAATCTGGATTATCGGTATTTGTTTTGTCATTTTTTGCTATTTCAATTCTCTATTTTTCAGGCAGAAGATCGGCGAAAATTGTTGGGTTAAATATTGAGGATTCAAAAATACATTTGTTGCACACAATGTTTGGGAATATCATTTTTATTGGCTTCCCTCTGTTTGATGCTCTTTTTCCTGGTGGCGAAGGTTTGTTCTATGCCGCTATTTTCCAACTTTCATCTAATTCTGTATTGTGGACCGCAGGAATAATGATGTTAGATAAAAAATCGACTAAAAATGTATTTAGTAAATTGTTAAACATTAATACAATTGCATTTATAATAGGTGTTTCGCTTTTTGCTTTTTCTGTTAAGCTTCCTTCGTTTATTATTATGTCGTTTGGTAAACTTGGCGAGACTACTATTTATCTTTCGATGCTTTATATTGGTTCAATTCTAACACAGAGTAGATTTAAGAGTCTTTTCCAACAAAAGTATCTCTATTCTATTGGTCTTAACAAGTTAATTCTGAGTCCAATTATTATTCTTATTATAATAAAACTTGTGGATGTTGTTATACCAATACCTATATCACAAAATGCCTTAACAGTATTGGTTATGCAGAGTGGAATGCCCTGTATGGCAATCGTTGTTATGCTGTGTGCCGAGTATGGTTATAATGCAAAAATGGCTTCCGAAAATCTCTTTTTTACTACTTTGTTTTCTGTTATATCAATCCCTTTTTTGTATTGGTTTATAGGTATTGTTTGGTAAACTAAACTATATAATTTCTATTTGTAGAATATGTAAATGTATAGCTTGTGTTTTCGACTGTAAATGAGTTGAACTTTTTTTTGATTTGTCATGTTTACCAAGTCAGTTTACTGTTAAATAATCATTAGCTACATTTGTTTATAAAAAAAGATCACAACCTGTTTGCTTTTGCAAAAGAGGTTGTGATCTTTTTTCTTTATAAGAAATTATTTGCTTGAAGACTCTTTAATATTGTTTCTTAGTATTTCGCGCAAAGCATTATTTGTAAGATCTTTATTCTCGAAATTATTTTCAATGTATTTTAAAATATCAATCTCTGGATTTTTTTGAACAACTAGGAGGTCTTTTATTTTTTTCATTCCATATTTTTCTTTCAAGTATTTTATGGTTAGTTGGGCAAGTGCATAAACATTTTTACGTTGCATGTTGGCCTCAACAAAAGTTGGTGGGTTTAAATACTTCTCGTAGCCACAATCTTCAATTAAATTAAGAACATTTTGAGCTCTTTTTGCCGTTTTTGACATGTTTTTATTTCCAAAACATGTTGCAACACCTTCGTCTATAAAAGGATTTCCACTACCAAATTCAAAGGCATATATATGAACTAATTCGTGAACATGACTAACTGTTTCAACAGCTTTAATAGCTCTGTAACGTGCTTTTCCAGTGTTTTTATCCATTTCGCCAACTACGTTTTCTGCTTCTTCTCCTAGCTTGGCATAATAATATTTAAAATCATTTAGTTTTATTCCAAATTCTTTGCTTAATCTGTCGTTTTCTTTGGCAAATACCTCTGCTTCCTTTAGTGTTTCTTCGTTTAATGGCGAACTACTTACATAAGTAACGCTTCCTACTTTTGTTTGTATCCAATTTTTAGTTAAATGCTCAAGTATTTCGTTTTCATCCATTGTCATTACCCAATTTTCATTAAGTTTCTTAAATGCAATCCAAGTTTTAAACTCGTAAATTTGTACGAATATTCTACCAGAGTTACCATATATTTCCTCAGAAACAGGTTTCATTAAATTAATTAATTCTGAACCAGGCTGCACAAAACCATATATACTTGCAAAATGCATGGGGTCGATAAATGCTTTTGCTTCGTCAACAGTTTTTGTTTTAATGTATTGATTCCATCTATCAATTAGAATATTGTTGTTTTGTGTTGCTCCAAGCTTATTTAAGCTTAATACAAGTAGAAAAAATAGAGTGATTTTTTTACGCATATATAAATTTTTTAAAAATATGCAGCAAAACTAGTTATTTAAACTTATGTTGGAATATGCTTTAAAACTGTTATTGTGTTTTTTATTTGGGGTGATAATGTGTTGTTTTTGTAATAGTTGAAGGGTGAAGTTGTTTTTTATGAATTATAATTATATTTTCTGTTGTAGATTTCTTATAGACAAAAAGCCCAGTAAATTAAGTTGTTATACTCAGAAGTATTGAGGAACTATAAGCATTATAGATTTACAGATTAGTTATTGCTTTTTAATTCTCTTATTTAGATTGTAAACGTATGCAGTTGTAAGTATAAAAAAAGCAGCGAATCCAGTTACCGAAAATATAATTCGCCATGTTTCGCTAGACGAAAAACTTTGAATCATTGTATGAAAATCAAATATTAATATTCCCGTTAGAGGGAACATTAAAACAATTAATTTTTTCTTTGTTTCGTTCATTAAAAGTGTCTTTTTGTTTTCGTAGTTTGTTAATATATCTGTTGATTTTCTGGTTGTAAGTAATCAATTAACCCCTTTTTTGTATAGATGTGAACATTGTTTTGTTTGCAGAAATTGATCAATTCTTTTATTTCTAAATGTTCTTCCATTAAGTTAATGTGACGTTTTTTTCTTTTTTTATTAATTATTCTAATAATATAATTGTTATAAATGTCCTTTTTAATT
>JAFGOQ010000001.1 GCA_016926405.1 Bacteroidales bacterium | reverse complement strand
GGTGATATTTATGAAAGCATTGAGGATCTATGGCCAGACTATCCTAGTAAAGATGATTTCTTCTTTAACGAAGACGAATACTAGAAAGAAAGTATTAAAAAAGAGACCGCTAAAATAGCGGTCTCTTTTACTTTATAGAATTTTGATAACTCTAAAATCTAAATCCAGCAGTTACAATAAACTGCTTATTATAATTTGAAATATTAGCCATTGGCGAAGTATAACCATTAGAATTATACATTAAATATTCTGTACTATAAGTATTGTAAACATAGGCAGCATCTAGATAAAACGAAGAAGTTTTATAACCTAATCCACCTGAATACATTGAGCGATTAGCATCTGAATTTAAATAACCTTCTTTTATAGGACTAGGATAATAAGCATATCCACCACGTAAAGAGTAGTTTCCAAAATTAAGCTCTGCTCCTACCTTTAAATTACCCACAGAACCATATATATTTCTTATATCTTTATTTTCAGCAGTAAACTCGTCGTTAGGATAATCAGAATGATTATTTAAATTCATAATCGAGTAATCTACTAATTCATAATCAACACTAATTAAGCCGTAGCTTTTATAAATAAATGCTGCACTAAGAATACCTTTTAATGCTGTTGTATTAATGTATTTATACGATCCATCAGGGGAATCCATAGAAGAAATCATTGTAGTAAATGAAGTTTTCATACTTGAATAATAAGATTCATCAACAGAATAGTATGTTGGTGTATGTACTGCTATACCAAGACGCAAATAGTTAGAAGGCTGAAAAATTGCACCAACTTTTAAGTTTGCACCAATTCCTTTAATCGTCTTAGAGTATAAATAATCAAATCCCAACAATGTATCCACAGGTAATAAAGGAAACGTCTCTTCTGAATGAACAAACTTATTGGTATACTCAAAAGAGCTTATACCTATTGTTGCCCCAACAAAAAATTTATTGCCAATATTTGCCGCTTGCGAAATGGCAAACTCTCTACTGTAACCTTTAGTTTGAATGGTGCGAGCCTGTTTTCTTTTTGTCCCAATTAATTGCGGATGCATTGCATAATAATTATTTGCAAGATCAACCAGATCTGTTAAATATGTTTCATATGCTAATAAAGCACCAAATGGATCCAAATTGTCCTTACTATAACCATCTGATTCATCAACAAAAATATCCACTAGAGAATTAGTACTTTGAGTTCCTTCAAAATAAGTATTGCTATTAAAATCGGCATTACGATTTATTGCAAAACCAAGATTATAGCTAACAAGTCCTGTTTTAGAGTCGCTAATATATAAAGGAATAGCTATTCCAAAATTATTAATATTTAATTTCGAAGAGAAATCGGAATTAACCGAATTTAAGAAATTAGCATCGCTAGTTGTTTTAGTATATTTAGTGGTTAAACTAACATCGCCTCTACGGTAAACGCCAAGTCCTGCAGGGTTATAACTAAGTGTTGATAAATCGCCACCTAAAGCACCAAAAGCGCCACCCATACTCATAAATCGTGCTGTTCCATTATTATACTGTTGCGAAACTAAGTACGAGTTATAATCGTATTGACCGTTTGCAAAGACAAACAAGAACAGTGCTGTTATTATTATACCAATCTTTTTCATATGATTATGTTTTAATTTTTTACCGCTAATGCGCAGAAGCATTAGGTTAAATCCTATAATAGATATTTATTTCTATCGCTTATTTTTTGTACGTGTATTAGTACTCTTAGTTGTTGAACTACTACTAGAACTAGACGAACGAGTGTTTGTACTTGAACTCGATGACCTAGTGTTTGTACCAGAATAATTATAGCTTCTCGACGAATTGGAACTATTAGTACTACTATTATTATAACTTCTATTTGAATGCTGAGGAACAGAAGTATTTGTGATTCGCTTCGCATTGTAACTAGAGTTACTTCTTGGTCGAGTATATACAGGAGTGTACGATCTGTTTGACCTATTTGTAACAGGCGACCCGTATTGCGAACGAGTATACGACGATCTGGTTCCAACTCTTGAATTTACAGTATTAGTATTTGAAACTCGCGCTGCATTGCTACTTCTTGTATTGCTCGATCGTGTATTTGTATACGATTTGCCACTTACAGCACTGCGCGATTGTGACGAACCGGTGAAAGAACCTTGCTTTCCTGAATATGTTCCCGAATAGTTTTTATTCGATTTTCCATAAACTCTATTTGAAGAATACGAAGAAGAGTTATTGTAATAATTATGTCCCCAATATGTATTTCCCCAATAACCATTGTGGTAACCATCGTAATAACCATTATAATATCCTCCATAGTAACCTCCATAAGGATTCCAATAGTTATTATAGAAACCAAAACCTAAATGATGATGATGAGGATAATACCAATTATTATAACCAAATCCCCAATTATACCAACTACTATAATAATAGGTCGAAGGATAAACGTTACGATACCCAAACGAAGCTGAGATGTAATTTGGTTCAACCCAGACATCATCTCCCATAACAACTATATTATAAAATGCAGGATCGTATGCACTGGCATACCACATATTATCCGAAAAAGTAACGTACGAACCATTAGAAACACCATACCAAGGATTGCTATAACCACGCAATCTTCGCTCATACGAATCGCGATAGTTATCAACAAGAATTTCTTCATAAGGATTAACTATTGAATCGGACTGATAAATAACAGTATCAACCATTTCATTAGACTCTAACAGTTGCTGAGCTTGATTATCTAATTCGTACATACTTGATTCTTCGCCAAGCACTGTTTTTCTAACATCTTGTTTCTCGACGCTATTACCAACATCAATCTTAGTGTCAGCATTGTAGTACACATCATCGTAATCACCCGAACTACCTCCAAATTTCAGAGATGTTGAACATGATGTGAGCGCCATTGCTATAGCTAAAAAGCCAATTAGGGATCTCGTTCTCATAACCTTGTTTTTTATTAATATTTTAATTTTTTATTACTTACTTTGTACCATCAATATTTAACATATTTTAAGCAAATACCGTACCAAAAAATGGGAAAAGGATTAACAAGCAGAAATGAAGACTACTCGCAGTGGTACAATGAACTTGTAGTGAAGGCCGATTTAGCAGAAAACTCGGCTGTTAGAGGATGTATGGTTATTAAACCATACGGCTATGCAATTTGGGAAAAAATGCAAGCTGTACTAGACAAAATGTTTAAAGACACAGGTCATTCAAACGCTTATTTCCCTCTTTTCATTCCTAAATCATTCTTTAGCAAGGAGGCATCACACGTTGATGGTTTTGCAAAAGAATGTGCTGTAGTTACTCACTACCGCCTTAGAAATAGAGAAGACGGAAAAGGTATCGAGGTAGATCCTAATGCTAAACTAGAAGAAGAACTTATTGTTCGCCCCACATCAGAAACAATTATCTGGAACACATATAAAAATTGGATTCAAAGTTACCGCGATCTTCCAATTCTTGTTAACCAATGGGCAAATGTTGTTCGTTGGGAAATGCGTACTCGTCTGTTTTTACGCACTGCCGAATTCCTTTGGCAAGAAGGACACACTGCTCACGCTACTAGAGAGGAAGCTCTAGAAGAAACTAAGCAGATGATTGACGTTTATAAAGAATTTGCCGAAAACTATATAGCTGTACCTGTTATTCAAGGAACAAAATCAGACAGCGAGCGTTTTGCTGGTGCATTAGAAACCTTTACAATTGAAGCATTAATGCAAGATGGTAAAGCTCTTCAGTCAGGTACTTCACACTTTTTAGGACAGAATTTCGCAAAGGCTTTCGATGTAAAATTCAGCAACAAGGAAGGTAAGCTTGATTATGTATGGGCTTCATCGTGGGGTGTATCAACTCGTCTTATGGGTGCTCTTATTATGGCTCACTCCGATGATCAAGGACTTGTTCTTCCTCCAAAATTGGCTCCTATTCAAGTGGTAATTGTTCCTATATATAAAGGTGAAGATCAATTAGCAACTGTTTCGGAAAAAGCCGAACAACTTAAAAAAGAGCTTGAGGCTAAAGGTATTTCTGTTAAATATGATAACCGCGATACTCAAAAACCAGGATTTAAATTTGCCGAATGGGAATTAAAAGGTGTTCCTGTACGTGTAACAATGGGGATGCGCGACCTAGAAAACGGAACAATAGAAATTGCTAGAAGAGATACTTTCGAGAAAAAGACTATTGAACTTACAGAAAACACAGCCGAATATATCGAAACGCTTCTTGACACAATTCAAAATAACATATTCAAAAAAGCGCTTGATTTCCGTACCGAAAAAACTACAAAAGTTGATTCTTACGAAGAATTTAAGACTGTTTTAGAAGAAAAAGGTGGATTTATTCTTGCTCACTGGGATGGAACAGAAGAGACTGAAGAAAAAATTAAAGCCGAAACAAAGGCCACAATTCGCTGTATACCACTTGATGCTCCCGAAGAAAACGGAGTTTGTATGGTAACAGGTAAACCTTCGTCAAAGAGAGTTTTATTTGCTAAAGCATATTGATTATATTTAGGGTCTGAAATTATTCAGACCCTAATTTTTTTTATTTATGACAAATACAAATAGTCCCCAAGACATTGTTAATATTTTAAAGACAAAAACAGAGTCGAAGCTTAAAGCTTTAGACAATACCCAAAAAGTAATGGGTTGGCTTAACGAAACTATTATTAATATAGCCAAAGAGTGTAACTCACTACTTACTGATTCCGACTCAAGAATCAAACTAAAAGCAACAAATAGAACCAAGCAAGACTGCGAACTACAAGTTGCCGACGAACTTTTAGTTTTCAATATGCACTCAAATGTATTTGAATTCGACAGAGATCATAACATTTGGAAAATGCCTTATGCCAAAGAAAACAAACTAAGCACCTATTGTGGTGTAATAAACATATACAACTTTTTGGCCGATTCGTTTTCGTTAAATCGTTTCGACGACCTTGGATACCTTGTAGCACGTGTCTTTATTAATAAAGACATGCACTTTTTTGTTGAAGGAAAACGTCAACTTGGTTTCATTTACAATAATTTTGGAACCGATCTTTTAACAAAAGAAAATCTTAAAAAAATAATCACAACATCTATAGATTACACCTTAGATTTCGATCTTCTTGTTCCGCCATACGAAACAGTAAAAATGGCTACTGTTGCCCAAATAAACTACAAAATAAGCACTGCTAAAGTGACTACGGGCAAACGATTAGGATACGTTTTTCAATCGGATGATGTAAATGGATAATATTTAAACAACAAATAAATTAAATTAACAATGAAACAAAAATTTCTTTCAGTTGCTGCTGCAGGGATTATTCTTTTCACTGCCTGTAACACAAATACAGAAAAAAAAGAGGAGGTTTCGCCTATGCAAGCCAAGGTAAACGAATTTGTTGAAGTAGAACTTACTTCAGACATTAGCTTTTTAAGCGAAAAAGAGAAGCAGATGCTTCCTTATTTGTTTGAAGCTGCTAAAATTATGGACGATATTTTCTGGACCCAAATTATTGGTGAGAAAAACGACTTCATTAGCAAAATTACTGATCCTGCTACTCGCGACTTTGCTATTATTAACTATGGTCCTTGGGAGGCTTTAAACAACGACAAAGAATTTATTGCTGAGTACGGTTCTCGTCCTCAAGGTGTAAATTTTTATCCTAGCGATATGACCGACGAAGAGTTTAACGCTCTTGAAGATCCTGCAAAAACAGGTCTTTATACTCTTGTTAAAAGAGATGCAGAGGGTAAACTTTACACAGAACCTTATCATGTTGCATACAAAGAGCGCATTGATAAAGCTGCTGAACTTATCCGTAAAGCTGCTGAACTTGCTGAGGACGCTGGACTAAAAAAATATTTAGAACTTAAAGCTGAGGCTCTTCTTACAGACGATTATTTAGCTTCGGATATGGCTTGGATGGATATGAAAACAAACAATATTGATTTTGTTTGCGGACCAACTGAGAACTATCAAGACAAGCGTTTTGGTTACAAAACTGCTCACGAAGCTTTTATCCTTATTAAAGATCCAGAATGGACTGCTAAATTAGCTCGTTTTGCTGCTCTTCTTCCTGAGCTTCAAAAACGTCTTCCTGTTGAAGATAAATACAAAGCAGAGGTTCCTGGTAGCGATTCAGATCTTGGCACTTACGATGCTGTATTCTATGCTGGTGATTGTAACGCAGGATCAAAAACTATTGCTATCAACCTACCAAACGACGAGCGTGTACACATTGAAAAAGGTAGCCGCAAGCTTCAACTTAAAAACTCAATGAAATATAAGTTCGACAAAATTGTAGTTCCTATTGCTAATCTTTTATTAGATGAATCGCAACGTAGTCACATTAAATTCGATGCTTTCTTCGAAAACACAATGTTCCACGAAGTAGGTCATGGATTAGGTATCAAAAATACTATTACCGATGGTACTGCTGTTCGTAAAGCTTTACAAAATACTTATAGCTCAATTGAAGAGAATAAAGCCGACCTTATGGGCGTATTTATTGTAAAAGAATTAGCTAACATGGGCGAGCTAAAAGACAAAGATATTATGGACAACTACGTTACTTTCATGGCTGGTTTATTCCGTTCTATTCGTTTTGGTGCTTCTAGTGCACATGGTAAAGCAAACATGATTCGCTTTAACTACTTTGCCGAAGTTGGTGCTTTCACAAGAAATGCAGAAAATGGTACTTACACTGTTAACAAAGATAAAATGGAGCAAGCAATTGCCGATTTAACAAAAATTACTCTTGAAATGCAAGGTAATGGCGATATTGAAGCTGCTAAAGAAATGTTAGCTAAATATGCAACTATTACTCCAGAGCTTCAGAGCGATCTTGACAGAGTAAATAATTCTGGTATCCCTAGAGATATTAGATTTAATCAAGGTGCTAAAAACTTAGGATTGTAATATTTTTCACATACTTATCAAAAAAGAGGCTTCGGTCTCTTTTTTTTTGCGTTTTTTTTCGACACTTTTAGGCTCTAAACCGAAAAACAACAAATTTATGCAGATATCATTCAATTTCGTTAAATCAATATCTACTCTTTACGAAGAGATGACAACAAATG
The DNA here is from genome assembly GCA_016926405.1 of Bacteroidales bacterium. Lineage (GTDB taxonomy): Bacteria > Bacteroidota > Bacteroidia > Bacteroidales > UBA6680 > UBA6680. The sequence continues at coordinate 21,809 of JAFGOQ010000001.1, read as the reverse complement.
GATTCTCGCTTGTTTATCTTGGAGAATTCCGTCACGACATTACAAAAATGTTTACTGCCATGGCCGAAACAGACATGGAGATTAAAAGTGAAGAGAAATCTGTTCAGCGTAAAGTTTACCATGTTATGGTTGAGACTCTACAAAATATGAACAAACACTCCGATGTAATAACAAACAACAAAAACGGAAACGGTCTTTTTGTTATCGGTAAGAAAGAACAAACATATTATATTATTACTACCAATAAGGTTGCTGCAAATAACGTTGAGCAATTAGAGAATGCCATTAAAGAGGTTAACTCGGCTTCTAAAGAAGAACTTAAAGTAATGTATAAAAAACAGATGAAAGAGGGATCTATCTCTGCTAAAGGTGGTGCTGGTTTAGGCCTTATTGATATTAAACGCAAAATTGGTGAGCCGCTTAACTATCAATTCCTTTTACTTGACGATGGTAATTACCTATTTATTCTTAAAGTAGAGATAAACGCTAAAAAAATTATTACTAAGTAATAACTACTACTTATAAATAATAAAAAGAGACGTACTATAAAATACGTCTCTTTTTATTTTTCTATCCTTTTATTTTATCTACCAACAACGATAACTTATCGATGGTAACATGATCCATTACAACTATTTTAAACCACGATGGATTATCGTGATTATCGGGAACTAACCAAAATTCTTTTGCTATTTCGTGAGAAATTTGATTTGCCTTCATTGTAATAATATTTGATTGTGGATGACGATAATAATCTATTCCCAGTTTATTTAGCTCGTTACACATCCAATCGGTACGCTTTTGCAGGATAAATATTTTCTCTTGCCAACCAAATGGTCCGTGAGTCATTAATATCATCCAAACAGCAATTGCATTTGCTCCCGATCGCGATCCAATAAGTGTATAATCCTCGCCCTCTACATAACTAGCTTGCTCGGTATTTGCATATTGTATAAAGCCTTTACGAATTATAAAAATTCCTGTTCCGTAGGGTGCTTGTGCCATTTTATGGGCATCTAAAGTAAACGACGAAATTTCGGCATTACGTAAATCTAAAACAGGTTGAGACTCTATTGTAAAAGGGAAATAAAAACCACCAAAAGCACCATCAACATGAATTTTATATTCACAATTTGATTTTTTAAGCACATTTACATAAGTATCGACAGAATCAACCGAGCCAAACATGGTGGTCATCATATTGGCAATAACTATAAAATACTTTTTGCCATTTAATTTTGCTGTTTCTACAGCAGCAGTAACAGAATCATCTGTTATTTCGCGACTCTCAAAATCAACATCTACTTTTTGCACATCAACACAAAACATGTTTCCACCTTTATCCATTGAATAATGGCTGTCGGTACTACACAAAACAACAATCTCGCTGTTTGTGGCACCATGTTGCTGCATAAAATAGTTACGATATATCCATATTGCTTGTAAATTGGCTTCTGTTCCGCCAGAAGCAACATAACCATCGCAACTGTTTGGTGTGGCTTTAAGAATATCGGAAGCGCAAATCTCTACTAGCTCGCGCTCTATGGTGTGTGTTCCATGAAAGAAACTTTCGGAGCTACCTAATGTATGACAGCCTATATGATTTGGGTTATGAATCATAGTAGACAAAAAAGGAGCCTCTTTAAGAAATTCGGCATCGCTATAAAATACCTTATCGTCAAGATTTGTACCTGGAACACCTAATATTGTCTCCGAATTATAGTTTACATTGTTTGACAAAGCTTCAAAAACACGATTGTTAATCTCTTGCTTTGTCAATTTTTTCCATGTATGCATTATCTATTCTTTATTTAAATATTATTTTTTTTGCAAAAGTAGTGGTTACAATTAAACATTTAAATAAACGTATACCCTGTTAATCACTATTTCCACACTTTTTATAAAAGTTATTAAACATGTTAATATTATTAACAAATGATATTTATAATTTTCATAAAATACAGGTGGTATGTTTTTTGCTATAATGCTTCAGAAAAATGATAAATACGCTCTACAAAAAATTGTGCGAATTGCTTTTTATATAAAGAAAATCATCTTGCTTTGACTTTGCTTTATTGGGCTATGGTTAATAACTTACACCGAACAAAAAAGGCTAATGATAATATTAAGCAAACATTATAGAATTATATTAACGCTTTTATTTACAATAGTAAGTACTGCTGCTTTGGCCGAAAAAAGAGACTCGGTATTGCTACGCCAAGGTATGTGCATGCTTTTTAACGACACCATTATTACTCCTAAAAAAGATACAACTTTACTTATTCCATCTAATAAAGAGTATCATATAATGGATCAGGTAAAATACGAGAATAGCCTACAGATGTACGACAAATTGCGCATTCAGGCCGAAAAATCGTGGGCAACACGCATGCTTTCTAATGCTATTTTATATAATAATATTAATACTAAGTTTGACGACGACCCTACTAAAGAATCGGCAAACGATTTCAAAAAATTTGAAGGCAAAACTATTAGAGCCATTAAAACTATTAATATTTCGTCTATTCCCGATAGTATTACCAATGGGGCTTTAGAGAGAGTTATTCTTTACATTATTAAAAACACAAACAATCAACCATCAGACAGAGTACTAAGTAGATTTTTATTAATTAAAAGTGGCGACAAACTAAACCCCGACATACTTTCTATTAACGAACACATTATTAGGGGTCAATCGTTTATTTCGGAAGCCGAGTTTTATATAGAAGATATTGATTCTACCACTGTTGATGTTTTGCTTGCTACTAAATCGCCATGGAGTAAGTTTGCCGAGATAGAGATATCGCCTAAATATTCGGACCTTACATTGGGCGACAAGAATATTTTTGGATCGGGTAGAGAGCTTTCGGCATCGGGAATACTCGAAAAAAATGGCGATTACAAGCTTGGATACGCATTTAAATACAAAGAGAATAACCCTTTTGGCAAATTCCTATCTATGGAAACTACCTTACATCAGGCTTTTTACTCGATGATTTATAAGGTTGAAATTCAGCGACCATCAATTTTTAACATTTTCAAAAACTACGGATCTATATCGTGTTCGAAAAACGAAATTTATAAGGATGTTATTTTAAAGAGCGATACTATTACCAAGGCCTATTTCGATTATCTCGATACAGATATATGGATTGGTAGAACCTTTGGTAAGGTTAGGGTTACTGATGTTCCGAAATTTGTTTTGTCTACCCGATATCGCAACATATACTATAAAAAAACTCTGCCTAGCAACATGGTAAACAGAACCGATTACATTAGTCGACAAAATTTTATTATGTCGGCCATAGTTGGTAAAGAAAAGTATTACAAAACAAGTATGATTTACACCTACGGAAAAACCGAAGATTTTACCACAGGGTATAAAGCAAATATTACTGGCGGAATTGAATGGTCGGAAGATAGATACAGAAATTACTTGTCGGGGCAATTTAGTTTTGCCAATTATTCGCAAACAAGAGGATACTTTTACGGCCTTATTAAGGGAGCATCATTTTTTAACGAAGGCGATTTACAACAAAGCACAATTATTGCTAAGGCTAATTACATTTCGCCATTGCTAAAGCATAATAGAAGTAGGTTTCGCCAATTTGTTACAGTAAACTATCAGCATACAAAAAACATGATGCCCGACGATTATATTCAATTTTCGAACAACGAACTTACAGGATTATCGGGTGTTATTTTCGATTCGAAAAACACTCTATCGGCACAATTTGAGTCTGTTTGGTTCACTCCTATTTACTACTATGGTTTTCGTCCTGTGGTTTATATGTTTTTCGATAATATTTTATCGAATAGCACCAGTGGCAAAAATAATTATTATAATGCCCTGGGTTTGGGTATACGAATTCATAACAGTAATTTATTATTTAAAACTATTCAGATTCAGTTTGCATACTACCCTCGCCCATACCAATACAATGATTATACAGCTAGTTTTGGAACAAGAAGCAACATTAATACACCAAACTTCCGCCCCGAAAAACCCGATTTCTGGATTGATTATATTAAGTGATGTAAGAAGTCTGATTTAAGAAATATGAAGTATGATGTAAATGCCTAAACCCAATATTACAATATCACTATTTCACCACTCTAACGACTAAAGACTAAAACTCAAGCCTCTACTCAATGCCATCGGCATTTCTTCAAAAAATTATTTTTACTCATTAATGCTATTGGAAAAACTGCAAAAAATAAATTTTACACCTTATTGCCGATAGCATCGCACCATAAAATTTATTTTACACCTTATTGCCGATGGCATTAACTCGTAAATTTCAATTTTGACATCATTGCCGATAGCATTAACTCGTAAATTTAATTTTACACCTTATTGCCGATAGCATTAGCTCGTAAATTTTATTTTGCTCATCAATGCCGATAGCATTAACCCGTAAATTTCAATTTAAGGCAAAAAGAACATAGCATCGATATAACATTATAATTTGCGCCATTAATAGAGATAATATTAAGCCTTTAAATTATATTTTGGGTTAAAAATTAATGGCACTAACATAGTAAAGTTCTATTAAAACAAAATACTTATAGCATAGCGGCGCTAATTTTTATTTTATTATTAACAATAAGTATCTCTGTAAAAGTATTACTTTTGAACTATCAGAATAGACAACTATTTATAACAAATACTGTTTATTAAAACTCTCAAATATTTCATCGTTAAGTAATGATAAAGAAACTATTAATATATATAGGCTTTTTGTTTCCAGCCGCATTCTCGTCGATATTAAATTATTTAATTACAGAGATATTTATACCCGAAAAACTATATTCCGACATTTTAATAGCCACCATACTATTTGCCTTTTGCCTATTATTTAAACCAGGTAAATTACGTGCTGCTGTAACCATAATTATGCTACTCTTTATTTATGCAATAACATTTATCGAGGTTGGACATATTTATCTGTACAAAGGAACTTTAACTGCCTCAACTTTATTTATAATATTCGATACAAACCCCTCCGAAGTAAAGGAATTTCTTCAGATGTACTTCGACAGGAATCTTATTATAATGCTGGTGTCTATGGCTGTTATGTATATATTTTGTGTATATCACATAGTAACAAACAAAAACTATTGGCTTAATAAATGGATAAAAGTTGTTTACATATTGGTAATTATATCGATGTCGTACTATGTGTATAAATTACGCGAGAACTCGCTGCCATACACAATTTTTAAGGCCTACAGCGAATACAAAATAGAGATTGCTAAGTATAATCAGTTTGAGTTTAGTAAAAACGGAGGCAAGTTTAGTAAGGTATCAAGCAAAATAAACAATAAACAGGTGTATGTTCTTGTAATAGGCGAATCGGCAACAAAAACACACATGGGGCTTTATAATTATTATCGCCAAACCACCCCTTTACTTAAAAAGCTTGAAGACAATTTAGTTGTTTACAATAATGTAATTACACCTCACACCCATACAATTACTGCTCTAGAAAAAGTTTTAACAGTAGCTAATTACGAGAATCCGAAAAAACAATTCGACGGATCGGTAATTCAGTTATTTAATCGTGCAGGCTTTAAAACTTACTGGATATCGAACCAACGACCAGCAGGCTTTTACGACACATTTGTTACCGCTTTATCTAAAAGCTCCGACAAACGATTCTTTATAAACACAGCTCACAATAGTTACCAAACCCCTTTCGACGAGCAACTATTTATCCCCTTACAAAAGTGTTTAGACGAAACGGCCGACAAAAAACTTATTATTGTACACCTACTTGGTAGCCACGCCGATTATTCGCAGAGGTTTCCTAAAAGCTATCAGAAATTTATTACAATACCACAAACACAATTCAAAAATACGGCCGCTTACTCAACCATTAATCAGTACGATAACTCAATTTTATACACCGACTATATTGTAAGTGAAGTAATAGATAAGATAAAAAAACAAAACTGTAATTCGTTTGTAATGTATTTGTCCGATCATGGCGAAGATGTTTATCAAACAACTAACACAGCCTATCATACCGAAACAAAAGGCACAAAGCCAATGTATCAGATACCTTTTATTTTATGGCAGTCGGATAAACAAAAAGAAGCAACCAAAAACTTAGTATTCTATCCCGAACGAAAATATATGTCGGATGATTTAATTTATACCATGGCCGATTTGGCAAGAATAACCTTTGTTGAATTCGACCCATCGCGAAGCCTAGTAAACAAGAACTTTAATAAAAACAGGAAACGTCAAATTTATAATAAGAATAATTTTGATGTGATATTTCAGTAGAGGTGCACGGCATTTCAGTAGTAGAGGTGCACGGCCGTTTAAGTAGAGGTGCACGGCCGTGCACCTCTACTTATTTCATTTTTCACAATACGCTCAACAATATCGTTAACCGAACGTATCTCGTTAATATCTTCAATTGAAGGGCCAGCGCACCAAACAGTTTGATAAGTAGTACTAAAAGCAGCCTTTTGAAGTTTTTTCATGCTATTAATAACCATCAACATTTTAACATATTTTCTTAATCGTTTATTGCGGTTAAGAAACTTCTCAAGCACATTTGCCTCGGTACCTATTTTCTGAACATAAGGAGTATTAATAACAGTAAGTTTCGACCCCGATAATTTTTCGGTTGACACAATATCTTTAGCCTTATACTTAACAATGGCATCCTTGTATTCTTTACAAACATCGCACTCGTTACTGGCAATAAAAGCTGTTCCAACAGTAACACCGTCGGCTCCATAGTTTAATTTATCTTGAAACTGGGCATTTGTAACAACACCACCAGCCGAAATAACAGGTATTTTACAATGCTCTTTAATAGTTGTTATAAGTTCCTTAGGACTAAATTGACCAGCATGGCCACCAGCGTGCGAACTAACAGCAATAATTGCATCGGCACCTAACTGCTCTACTTTTTGTGCAAAATTAAGATCTGTTACATCGCAAAAAACTTTTACGCCAGCCTCTTTTCCTCTTGCTATAACCTCTTTAGGATTTCCAAGTGAGGTAATAATAAAAGCAACCTTGTTTTTTATGCAAACATCAAGCTGATCTTTATAGCGAATATTCGATTTGTTTACAATAATATTAACACCAAATGGCTTGTTAGTTTGACTTTTAATAAATTTTAAAGCTTCGTCTAGTTCGTTTGCAGTACGGTAATTCATTGCAGGCATAGCCGCAGTAATACCACTATTTAAAGCAGCAACAATCATTTTTGGAGTGCTAACCAAAAACATTGGCGCCATAATAACAGGATACTCTATACCAAGCATCTCGGTAAGTTGCGTTTTATAAGTCACAAAAAAGATAATTAGTTATATAATTGTAGCGGCGCAAAAATAGAATAATAGCTCACATATAAAAACTTAAACGACTTTTCATTTACAAGCTTTTTACGAAACATAAAAATTCTGCAACTAATCTGAACAAATTGCACAACATTGCGTTTCTCCATAAGTAATTAATAAGAACAATAATAACATTTAAAAATTATATAAAATGGGAGTATTAGTAGGAAGAAAAGCGCCACAATTTAAGGCATCGGCAGTTGTAGAAGGTAATAAATTTGTAGACGATTTTACATTGGAGCAATTTAAAGGTAAATATGTAGTTTTATTCTTTTATCCAAAAGATTTTACTTTTGTTTGTCCTACCGAACTACATGCTTTTCAAGCTAAATTAGACGATTTTAAGAAACGCAATGTAGAAATTATTGGTGTTTCAACAGACACAGAGCAAAGTCACTGGGGATGGTTACAAATGGATAAAAACCATGGTGGAATTAAAGGAGTAACATATCCACTTGTTGCCGATACCAACAAAACAATATCTGCCAACTACGATGTTTTAACAGGCGATTACTTTTACGATGAAGAGGGCGACCTACAAGCCACTGGCGAGCTTATTGCTTACCGCGGATTGTTTTTAATTGATAAAGAAGGTGTAGTTCGTCATCAACTAGTAAACGACTTACCTCTTGGACGTAATGTAGACGAAGTTATTAGAATGATTGATGCATTACAGTTTTTCGAAGAAAATGGTGAGGTTTGCCCTGCAAACTGGCACAAAGGCGACGAAGGTATGAAAGCCGATCACGATGGTGTAGCCGATTATTTAGGAAAACACTAATGTTGTTTTAACAAATAAAAAATACTAGAGACAAGGCGTGCCTTGTCTCTACTCGTTTTAACAAAAAAACTCCTTTATTGTCAGACCAATTATTTTAAAATAATTAACCAGTGTAGGGTTATTAATAAACCTCATATTTAGGTTTATTTTAGCAGGTAATATTTGGTTAATATATAACTCTTCGGGCTTATCAGATAAAGCCAATAAAGCATTTTCGTTTTTATAATAAACCGAAGCATAATCGGTAATTCCTGGTCGCACATTTAATACTTTCATCTGGTTTTCGTCATACAAATCGACATACTTTCTAACCTCGGGGCGCGGACCAACAATACTCATTTGTCCGAAAAGCACATTTATTAATTGCGGAAGCTCATCGAGTTTATATTTTCTAAGAAACTTACCAACAGAAGTAATTCGGGTATCGTTGTTTCCTACTGTTAGCAAACCTTTTTTGTCTGCCCCTACAGCCATCGATCGGAACTTAAAAAGAGTAAAATCTTTACCAAAACGACCAACTCTTGACTGTAAATAAAAAACACCTCCTCGTGAGGATATTAATACCAACAATCCAATAATAATAAAGAATGGCATTAAAATTATAATGCCAATTAGTACAAGAATAATATCAACAATCCTAATCATTAATTAAAATCTCTTGTTCTTTAACCTCAACAGTTTTTGTCTTATAAAAATTATCGTCTATAGCCATAAAATCGCTCTTAACAAAAGCAACAGCTTGGGCAACAACATTACAAACATAATCAACCTGCTCGTTAGTTAAATTAAAATAAAGCGGAAGGGTAATTTCGTTCTTATACATATTATATGCATTAGGATAATCAGCTATAGAGAATCCCAAATCCTTATATGCCGATAACATTGGTAATGGCAGAAAGTGAACATTAGCCGACACCCCTTTTGCAAAAATTTGTTTAATTATTCTATCACGATGCTCTTCGGAAGCATCTTTTATTCGCAACATAAACAGATGAAAACTCGAGGCCGAATCTTTATCAATTGATTTTTTTGTTATGGCCCATTCGTACTTGCTAAAGTTGTCTAAATAACGCTCATAAATCTCTGCTCTTCGTTTTAATGTAGACTCCTGATATCTTTTTATCTCGATTACACCTATTGATGCAGCAATATCGGTCATATTCATTTTATATCCTGGCGACATAACATCGTAACGCCAATCGCCTTGAGCATATTTTGCAAAAGCATCGCGCGACTGACCATGTAGTATTATCTGATTAAGCTTAGTATACAACTCAGCTTGATTAAAATTATCAGGCAAATTAAAAGATATTGCACCCCCTTCGGCAGTAGTAAGATTTTTTACTGCATGAAACGAGAATACACTAATGTCGCAAAGCGATCCAACTCTTTTACCTTTGTAAATAGCTCCAAGAGAATGGGCAGCATCGGCAAGAACTAATATTCGTCCCAGCTTTTTTTGTATATCATTATTTGCAGAAAACTGATTAACAATATTAGTAGACGAAACAATCTTTAAAATAGAATCGTAATCGCAAGTAAATCCACCTATATCTACAGGCATAATTACTTTGGTACGAGGTGTAATATTCTTTATTATCTCGTTTACTGAGATAACAAAATCGTTTTTATTAATATCAACAATAACAGGCTTTGCACCACAGTGGCAAACAACACTTGCTGTTGCCGTAAAAGTATAGGCAGGAACAATAACCTCATCGCCAGGCCCAACGCCAAACCATCGAAGAACTAACTCCATACCTGCGGTTGCCGAATTAACTGCCAAAACACCTTTCGAATGGCAAAACTCTGCAAGTAATTTCTCAAACTCTTTAACTTTTGGGCCTGTTGTTATCCATCCCGATTTAAGAGTATTTGTAACCTCATCAATAATATCTTGATCGATATGAGGAGGCGAAAAAGGGATATTAGCAAAAGTAGGAGTAGAATAATCAGACACCAATTTCAGAAAATCGCGAGACAACTTCTTGTATTCGTAATTCTCTAAGATATATTTCCTCCCATTTCGTCCAAGAATTTCCAAATCTAGATCACTTAAAAAGCTTACTCCTTTTAAAACAGAAACTAACGCTTCAACATCGTCTGGTTTAACAGAATAACCACATTTAGCTTCTAACACAGGATTATTACCAGCATCAATGGCCGAAATAATAGGCTTAGAAGCCATCATATAGTCCATTAGCTTATTCGGACTTATTCCAAATTTAAAAAGTGAAGCTGGTTGTAAACCTAAATAGCAAATATCGAATTTACTAAGTAATTCAGGAATCTGACTTTTCTCTACTGGAGGCAAAAACGAAACATTAGAAAGAACACTATATTTTCGAACCAAATTCTCTTTATCTAAACCAGAACCTACAAGAACAAAATGCAAACTACATTCACCCTCTAATTTTTGTGCAGCATCTAATAAATTATTTAACGAATATGCCTGTCCATGACTCCCTGCATATCCAACAATTTTTTTGCCCTTACGCTTAATATTGTCAATCTTCGAGAAGTGCTCATACGGAAGTTCATCGGTACAATTTTCCCAATCCTCTTTTAGCACACCATTTGGAATACAGATAAACTTTTCGGGTTTCATACCTCTTGAAACCATATAATCTTTTGCCTTAGGTAAGAGAGAAACAACCTTATGGGCTTTTCTATATGCGTAATCTTCGAAATATTGTGTTAATAAAATAAACGGATGAAATTTTGAGTATCCATATAACTCAATAGGCGACAATGGCCATAAATCGTGTACTTCGTAAATATGTTTTGCTTTCGCTCTTTTAGCTATCTTATGTGCAACAAGATTATCGTAAGGATAAGTAGAAGAAGCAATCACTAAATCAGGATTGCATATAGTTACAATTTTTTTTACGTTCAGCAGAAGCTTTTTATTGAAATCGAAAATATTAAATAACCTACTAATACCATTGCTTTTATACTCGCGAGTTTTTACCCAAATATAAGTAACACCTTCTATTTGCTCGGTCTGAAAATCATTCTCTACTTCGGGGTTTTTCTTTCTAACATGCGAATAATCGGCTGAAATTATATACACATTATGCCCTTGTCTTACCCACTCTCTAGAAAGATAAAAAGGTCTGAACTCCATGCCCATTTTTGGGCTACCTGCATAATGATTAATTAGTAAAATATTCATTGTTTCTAACCTTCCCCCCTCATTCAAAAAAAAATCTTCAATAATAGCTAGCGCGCAATGATAACGATTTTTTTTGTTTTCTTATTGCAAAGAGAATCCTTTATTATAACACTAATAGTAGAGATTTTTGATCTTTGTTACAATGGAATTCATATCAAACTCTTGTATATAATGTCGCAAATCATTTTGCTGAAATCTATTCTCCCATAATTGGTATAGAGCGTTGGCTAATTCTTCAGGATTATCATTACAAACAAAACAACAATTTGATATATCTGCTATCTGTTTTAAATCGCTAACATTAGTACTAACAAAAGGAACATTGCAAGCAAGACCCTCTTTAATAATATTCGGCCACCCCTCGTGTGTTGAAGTAAGTAATATTACATCTACACTATTCACAAATTCGCACACTTTATTATGAGCAACACCTGTCATAATAACCAATTCCGAATCTGGCACCCTTTTATTAAAAATATCGAAAGCTGCTTTTGCAAGTTGATATCTTTTAACTGGATTGTACTCGGCAACCGAAGAAAATAGTACTCTAAATATATTGTTACAACTTTTTATTGTAGAAGGCTTAAAAACATCGAGGTTAATACCATCGGGAAGTACATCTACTTGCTTTTTAGACGATATTTGTTTTACTCTTGCCTTCATATTATCAGACATAACAACAATTTTATCAGATCGTCGTATAGCCAGCTTTGTCAATAAGTTTCCTATTGAAATGTGTATCTTCTCAGCTAATGTAATAGCAGGAGTCTTAAAAAGATCCGATCCACGTAGTGATAATATTTTATAACCTCGCGCAAAAGTCGATACAAAACCTGTAGCCGAACCATATTGAGCATGTATAATATCAAACGACTTTAAGTCGCGTCTTAATTTAACTATTTGCTTTAATAACTTTACTGGATTAAACGAAGGTGAAATATGATATAACGATATTTCCATACCCGACTGTTTACACTGATTATATAAATCAAACATAAACACCCCTGAAGAAGGGTTTTTACTAGTATCGAAATTATGTACCCAAACTATTTTAGACATATTATAATGTTCTCATACTTATTATTGCTTTATTTCTAACTCTTCCAACAAATAAATATTAATTGTAGCTACGCTAAAACCAAGCAAAATATACATAGGGAAAAAATATATTACCGATCCTGGGCCAATAGCTGTAAAAACAAATCCTACTAAAGCCAGAAACACTGATTGAGAAAAATACTTTAAATCGCTATTGTCAGACTTTAGAGAAATAGAAAAATTTTTGTATAGAATCTTGAAATACCAAATTCCAGCAACAATAAAAAATACCAATCCGCCATTTACGAGTAACTCTAACCAAAAAAAATGTAAATCTTTATATTCTAATTCTTTTTCTTTATTAAGATTTACTCTTGCTCCATTTCCTCCATGACCAATTATTGGAGCCTCATAAAACATTGCAAAACCTTTTTTAAACAATTCTTTTCGTGATGACTTTGAATTATCTGTTATTAATTCCCTATTAAAATCGCTATTACTTATTAAAGATAACTCATATACTTTTTTTGATTGAGTTGGAAAAATATAAAAGCCATCAGAAATAATAAAAGCAAAACAGCATAGAATAATATAATTCATGACTGACTTTTTATTTGAATAGACAAAAAAGAAAATAATAAATACAATAAACAATGTCCAAAAGCTTATCCTAGCTCCTGACGATACAACAAGAAATAACACAACAATACTTCCTAAAAAAGAGACTAATTTCTTGGGATTTCCTAAAAAGAAAGGAAAAACTATACACAACATAGCTGACAATGAATTTGGGTTCCAATGAAAACCAGTAGGCATAGAAAAAATATAACTATTATCATTTTTTATAAGTATTTCAGGAGTCAAAAAAATATCTCTACCAAAAAAAGGTAATAAAAAAGAGTGGCGCGATATTGGTAATCTAAAATCGGTAGTTACTTCTAAAATACTAAAAAGCAGTTCGAGTATTACAATAATTGATGTTAACGAAAACAGCAATTTTAATTTGCTAATATCTTTTGAATAGAATATATAGTAAAGAGATATTGATGCACCACAAAAAATATAAAATAAATACTTAAAAGCTAGAATAGTATTCTCTGCCCAAAGTATGCTAATTGCAAACCAGACAAAGAAAAATATATAAAACAGATGATAACTACTCTCTAATCTTAAAGAGAAGGACAGTTTTTTACGAATTATTGAATTATAAAACAGCTTTACAATAAGTAATCCCAAAACAATGTGAAACAAGTATAATACTGAATAGCTAATTGCTAAACCTACAACTACAGCAAAGACAAATATTGTAGTAAGCCAATCTGTGCTCAAAATATTAAATAATCTTTTCAAAGCTTATACTATAAAAATTAAATACATTCTTCTTAACGCCAACAAAGCCAAAATAGTATACGACACAATAATAGCAGCAATAATAGTATGAAGGCTACTATAATAAATACCTATTCCCGACATTAAAACAAATATAATTGTAGTAACAACAACATAATACGAAATATATGGTCGGCGATATGCTGCATCAATTACACTTCTTAATATTGTAAAAACCACAAACGGAGGAATACTTAATATCATTATTTTAAGTATATACGAATACTTAACCAGCTCTACACTTAAAAACTTTTCGACTATAAAATCAACTGTAATATAAAGACCCAATGTGCAAATAACACTATAAATTAAAAGCAGAATAGTAAGAAACATTATCTCTCTCTTTAACCCCTGCTTATCTATTTTTAACAACTGAGCACTACGCGATAAAGAAACAAACGATATTGCAGTAGCAGGCAAAGTGGCAAAAGTTATTAATCCTGCTCCAAAACCAACAATACCTGCGTATTCAATTCCAAAATAGTGATTAACTAAAAAGGCTGGCAGAAATAATAATAAAGCAAAGGAAATATCACCAGGAACACGTTTAATACCATAACCAAACAACTCTTTAAATGATAAAACTAAGTTATTGTAACTAATCTGTAATTTGTTAAAAATTATCGAAGTGGCTATTACCAAATTCAGAAGAATCATTACAATTCCAAGAAACAGGTACATATCGGCTAAACTATGGAAACTCAAAAATGCAATGGCAGGCAATATCGAAACAACAATAAATTCGAGCACACCAGCTGTTTTAACCATCAACCTACCACGATAATAGGCAAATATTACTCCAAAAAGAGCAAACCCAAATATAAACAACGAGGTAGCGGTATTCAGTCTAACAACAAAATCGGAACTACTACCCCATATTAATTGCGAAAAAAACCTTGGATTTATAACATTTAACAACAACCAAACACCAGTAGAAATAGCTATTACAATAAACGAAACAATAAACATCTCTCTACTCTTTTTATCGTCGCTGTTATAAAAGCCAATAAAACGCGGCAAAGCAACACCAAAACCTAAAAACAGAATTGGATAAATAAAGGCTATAGCACGCCTAGCATACGAGTAATAAAAAAACGACTCCTGATCAATTTGATACAAAGCAGCCCTAAAAAACCACATATTAAACAAAGCTCCTAAAATGGAGAAGCCGTATACTATGGCATATTTTTTAAGGGTATTCTTATCAAGATTGGAGAAAATACTTTTAAAAAAGGTCATAAAATTACTTTTGTCAAAACAATTCGTAATGTTGGTAAATCTAATAAAAATAGCTCACTAAATAATTCAATTATCCAGTGAGCTATTTACCTTATGTAATAAGCATTAAAATATAATACTACACAAATGCTTTTTTCGAGTCTACAAAAACATTAAAAATAATATTTAAGAAAAAAGCCAACGCAAAACCATAAAACTTCCCATAACTTGGAATAAACCATGCTATAGCAAACAGAATAAGATTAAAAGCCAACACTAACAAAACTACTTTCTGATGGCTATATCCGGCCTGTGTTAAACGCTGATAAGCGTGCTTTTTGTGAGCCTCACTAAGCTTCTCTTTACGAATAAATCTTCTAATCAAAGTAAAAGTAGCATCGCACCAATATACAGATGTAAGAATTAGAATAATCTCAAGATTAAGAGCCGACACTTTATTAAAATATATTGCCAATACAGCAATATTAAAACCTATAAGAGTACTCCCCACATCGCCCATAAATATCTTTGCTCGTTGCCAATTCCAAGGCAAAAAACCAAAAACAGCTACTGCTAATAAAAGCAGTACAGGCGATTGGAAAAACATATATGTAGCAACTGCAAAAAACATTGCCGCCATTGATATATGACCATCAATACCATCTAAAAAGTTAAACAAATTAATGGCCCATAATATTGCAACAAATGCTATAGGCGAAAGTATCCAAACACTATCAATTTGCATTAAACCAAAATCAACAGTTCCTATTCCTCCAACAAACCAAAGAGCCAAACCTGCCGATAACGACTGAAAAAACAATCTAACTTTTGGCGACACATTACGCACATCATCAACAATACTAATTGCAGATAGAAAAACACCAGACATTAAAGCCAAAAACAGATTTAAATCAATTTTACCTAACAAATAAAAAGTTATAAGCCCAGCATACCAAGCAATCATAATAGCCAATCCACCACCTCTAGGTGTAGGAACCGAGTGAGAACTTCGCTCATTTGGAATATCCATAATTGACTTTTTTAAGGCCAATTTCCTAACCAAATAGGTTAAAACAAACGAGCAAATAAATACTATCGTAAGGGTAATGTTTTGAAATGTAAAATATTGCATTGCTTTGTAGTTTTTCAAAAAAGATAAATCCTCTATTGTTTTTGTATGGCATCTACCATATCCTTAATACCATTTTCTATTTTAAATTTGGGTTTGTAATACTGGTCACACAAGCTACACTCTACCAATAACGACCCATACACTTTATTATAAATAGCTGAAAATAATTTCGAAGCTATCCGCAGACAAAACTTTGGAATTGATATAACTCTAACTTTCTTATTAGTATTCGTTCCAACAAGTTTCACAATCTCTTCCGTTGAGATTGACTGCTTATCTGTTGGAATTACAACACCTGAAATAGTATTCAGAACAACAGTATTCAAAGCCTCTACAAGATTTGCCACATTAATAAAATCGCGCTTATTATTTACTCCTCCAAACGGCATCGGTATTCCCTTAAGCGATGCATTAATTAACTTAAGCATATTACCAGGAGCTAATCCGCCACCATATACCATTGGAGGCCGAATAGAAGAAACAATAAAATCAGAATCTTGCATTTTTTCTAACCCATGATCTGCCTTAAGCTTTGATTCTCCATAAAAATTAACAGGATTCTCTGGTGAACTACTGCTTATAAAATCAACGTTTCCATAAACAGCTATAGTGCTTAATTGAATAAAATGCTTTACCCCTTTTTCTTTTGCTTTATGGGCAAGCGATAATGGTAACTCAAAATTTATTCTATCGTAAATAGACTTTTCTTTAATATCTGGCCTATGAACAATTGCGGCAAAATTTATAACAGTATCAATACACGAAAAACAAGAAGAATCAATTGAAAACAAATCTTCCGCAATCAATTCAGATACCTTACCAGAATCAATTCTTGAAATTACCGAAATATTAAAATCATTTTTATGAGTCTCGTAAAATTTGGAAGCAATAAATGAATCGCCACCTATTATAAGGATATTTTTCATTTAAAATATATTCTTTTTACTTCATCATTAATTTCTTTACGCTCTTTATCCACAAACCATCCCCACTTATTAAAATAATAAACAGCAGCTTTAACATGAATCCAAAACAATCTTAACGACTTGTGAGAACCTTTGGCAAACTCATGAAAAACTGTAACAGAAGGGTAAAATATATTTTTATATTTAACATAAATTCTACGTGAAAGATCAGTATCCTCACCATACATAAATATACCATCGTCGAAGACTCCAATTTCTTGTATTACACTTTTACGAATAAACATAAAACAGCCAGATAAATAAGGAACTTCCATCTCTTTATCATAACCTGTAAATTTCATCTCGAAAATATAATTACGCTTCTCTTTCCATTTTTTAGAAGGAACAAAAAATCTTCCAATCCAATCAATAGGTGTAGGCAGAAGCTTACATAAAAACTGAATTTTATTATCAGGATAAAGCACTTTAGGCATTACATTACCAACGTCACTATTTTTTTCCATATATTCATACAATCCCTCAATAACACCTTCTTCATAATAAATATCAGGATTTAAAACAATATGATACTCTCCCATTTTATGGGGTTGGCACATAATAACATTATGACCTGCGCCAAAACCAACATTAGCGTTGTTAAAAATATACTCTATACGAGAATCATTGCACAATGTTTTTATCTCATCTGTTGGCGAATTATCTACTATATAAAGCTTAACATCCATTTCGGTATTTAAAAACGACGATATGGCTTTATTAAGCATTTCGTGACTATTCTTATAAGTAACTATTGTTGCTGAAATTTGCATTATATATAAATATGTTTAAACCGATATAAAATAAACAGAAAAGCCCAATTAATAATTGAGCTTTTCATATAAAAGACAAATATGGTAAAGTATTTTTTATTAAACCACAGCTCTTAAATTATTATTTAGCTTTTTACTACTTTACCAAGAGACTCTAGCAACTGCACATTATCGGCAAGTGCTATACGTGCAACAAAAAAGAAATCCGACAACCACTCTTCGGCCTTTTGAAAAGCAGCATCTTTAACCTTTGTTGCATCTTGCGACTCTCCTCGTTCGCGTAAATAATCGCGTCTAAGATTCTCAACAGCAGTTAAGTTTTCACTTGCCTGTGTTAAAGCCTCTAAAGTGATGCCAAAATCAACAAAACCAGCAGTAACAGTTTCGTTTGTTAGAGAGTTTTTGTAGAAACGTTTAACATATTCTAACCACGTAGCATAAGCCTCGGGGATAGCTCCTGTTAGCGATAACAAATCTACAATATTAGGGTCTTTGCGGAATATTACTTTAGCTATATTTCTATACGAAACAAACTCGCTATGTAACAACTCGCGCTTCTCTGAAAATAGGCGATAGGCATTCTTAGATTCTACAGTCTCCTTACTATTATTGTGGAAACTCTGTTTAGCAGACTCTAAAAGCACACGACCTTTATCTAGCTCATCCGTTCCAAATTTATATTTAGAAAGAGCTGCAGCTATCTGAGCTTGCGCTTTGGCATTCTCAATAGCTATATCCATACTTTGAAGAAAACTCTCCTCAGTAAGTCTCAAATTATTGCTCATGTACAAATAATTTAGGTGTTATTACTATATTAAGAATTGTGGTTTACAAATATTTAGTTTGTAATAAACATATTTACTAAAAAAAACTCTGGCAACACCTCCTCAACCTCTGGCATATACTCCTCAACTTGTGGCAACAGTTCCTCAACCTCAAAACAGACTCCTCAAATTGCCAGAACAGCTCCTCAATAGGTGGTAGTAATTCCTCAGTATAAAAGCCCTCTCCTCAATGTATGAAAGTGTTTACTCAATATTTTTTTAGCAAAAAGAAATTAATTATTACAAAGAACAAGTGCACTTTTAAAAAATGACGTTTGAAGATAGAAAAAAAGAATAAATGGACAAAAGTTATAATACACTTTTTTCCCATTTTTTAGTTTCGAAGTTATACTTCTTTATAATTTTCGCAGGACTACCAACAGCAATACAATATTTAGGAATATCTTTTGTAACAACACTATTAGCTCCAATAACTGCACCTTTACCTATAGTAACACCTTTTAAAACTGATACATTCTCACCAATCCATACATTATCCTCAATTTTAATTGGAGAAAATGATAATTCTCGTTCAACAGGAATTGTATCAGGAGAGTCGTGTCTATCACTCTCACCATAAAATCCATGATCGTGATCAGAAATAAAAACACGACTTGCGATTAATACATTGTTACCAATACTAACATTACCCACAGCACCAATATGAACATAATCATTTATTTGAACATTATCACCAAAAACAATACTTTTTGAATCCTGATTATAAAAATTAAACGCATCAACTCTACATCCAACTCCTGCAGTAAATTTAGTTCCAAACTTCACGTTCCTTTTCCCTCTAAAATAAAAAGGAAATCTTACAATTCTAATTTCTTTATCAATAAGTTTTGATCTTAAAACAAAAGAAAATAGTTTAATACTTTTATATATTGAATACCCCTTCATAATTTTTCAATACAACTTGCTTTTGACTAATTTTAACAAAAAAAACAAATCAAGCTTATAAAAAACAAACAATACCTTATGTTTCAATTTTAAGCTAAGAAAAACGTTTAATTTATTACTTAAAACTTTACTTTCTTTAACAATAGGCTTCCATTTTTTGTAATCTTTGGCTCTAAAATAACCTAGAATTAAAATAAACAGTATAAAACGCATTTTATATTTTTTTATTTCTATTTCATATTTTTCCATATGGAATGATAATGCTAAATATTTATCAACCTCTTTCAAAATATCAATAGCAGAATACAAACTAGAAATATCCATATTACGTGTTATACTCCCATCTCTGATTCGTAAATTATAAAAAGAATCTTCTACAAATGAAACAACCTTAGATTTTGAGGAGGCTTGAATAGTAAAAAGAAGATCTTCATAAATTCTTCCAACACTGAACTTTAAATTATTACAAATTAGAAATTCTTTTAAAAAGAATTTAGTGCAACAAGATGTTTCAATATTAGCACCTTCTAAAGCATCAATAAAAACATCATTTCCCTTAAGAAAACCAATTCCTTTTACCTTACCATGGTAACCTATAAATAATTCATTTTCCGTACACTTCCGTATACCACAACAGACAAAAGAACTATTATATTTCTTAGCAGAATCATACATTTTACTTAATAAATCAGGATCTATCCAATCATCACTATCAAGAAAATATACATATTCACCTAATGCTTCATCAATACCTAAATTACGAGTAAACGATAAACCTTTATTCTTTTGATCAAGAACTCTTATATTAGAATTACAACTAGCATAACTGCGTAATAATTCTAACGAATTATCACTTGATCCATCATTAATTGCAATTATTTCAAAGCTATCAAATGTTTGATCCAAAACACTATCAATACATTTCTCAAGGTATTGTTCAGTATTATATACTGGTATAATAACGCTTACTTTTATTCTAGACATAAATTAAAATTTAATACGTACTCTCTCAAAAAAGGAAAGCACAAAAACAATAATAACACTAGTTAACCCCATCGAAGACCACATGTTAGAAAACATACTAAATAACATTATTGAACAAATAATACTCCAACCTGTAATAAAATAACGAGAAGAATCTTTAACAAAGATTACATATGAAATAACAACAGAAATTACAAATAAATACATTAAAATTAATCCCCACCATCCAAGTATGTAATATGGAATAAAATACATCGTTGCAACATTAAAAGCTTTTATAACTAAATAATTATCGGTCGAGTGAAACTTTGTTTTTAAATAAGGTGAGATTCTTTTCGAAACGAAATTAGGCATAGTAGCATTAACTCCAAAATCAATTAAATCAACAACACCAAAATCACTAACATCTCTATAATCAATAATATATTGCAAGTTACCAAGAGGAGAGGCAATATATATATATGACCAAAAATAGACCTTGGGTATTATGCTATTTCTAAATTCGGGGGTTGCTCCTCCTACATCTAAAATATAATTATCATCAGATCTACTATATTTGCTCCTTAAATTACCCATAATCCCAAAAAGTGACAACAAAACCAAAGAGAATATAATAAGCTTCAGAAACATTTTAAACTTAATATATCCTTTTTTCATAATAATAATTACAAGGCAAGAGGATACTATTAACATTAATCCACCTCTGTTTATAACCAAAAGATGAGGCAATACAGATAACATGAATAAAAGAAATAGCTTAAATGATTTTTGAGATATGAATTGATGAAATAAATAAATAGAATATACAAACAACGAACTGTATAAAACAAAATGAAATCCTTTAATACCTGTAAAATCTCCATAAGTAATTGCTCCCGAGATTGCAGATATCAATGGTATATAACCAAAAAAAATAAACTCTAAAATTATTCCAATATAAAAAACAAATAAAATAGGACCGTTTTTAGAGCTACAAGGTATTTTTGTAAAAACATTTTTACTTTTAACTAAAAAAGAACAGAGAAACGAAATAAAAAACGTTATAATAAAGAAGATTAATAACGATAAACTCAAATTATCATAAGCTTTTGTCCATCGTAAACTATAAACTAAAATTGACAATAAAAACCCCCAAACGTAAAGCAAAAAAGGGTTTGAGAAAGACCTTGCTAATAATAAATATATATTCCTCATTATTTTAAAACTTTTAAGATTATTTAATAATAATTATCCTATACCATAACAAAGTCAATTTAATGTAT
>JAFGOQ010000194.1 GCA_016926405.1 Bacteroidales bacterium | reverse complement strand
GCTATTAACAGGCTATAATAATTATCATTTCTTTTTAAATTTTAAAAAAATAAATAATAAATAAGAATGGTTAGTAACACTGACGAGATTTTGGAAAAAGGATTTTTGAGTTATCCGATAGAAGAGGGGACTGATTTGGTTGCCGAAATAAATCGTTTAAAAAAAGAGAAGAATGCAGTTATTCTTGCTCATTTCTACCAAGAGGGAGTTATTCAGGATATAGCCGACTATGTTGGCGACAGCTTACAGTTAGCTCGTGCTGCAGCAAGCACTAAAGCCGACATTATTTTGTTTGCAGGTGTTCATTTTATGGCCGAAACAGCTAAAATTTTAAGTCCCGATAAAAAGGTTATTATTCCCGATTTAAACGCAGGTTGCTCATTGGCCGATAGTTGTCCAACTGCCGATTTTGCTGAATTTGTAAAAAGCCACCCCGACCATTTGGTTATTTCGTATGTGAATACAACAGCCGAAATTAAGGCATTAACCGATATTATTTGTACTTCGAGTAATGCTTTGCAGATTGTAAATAGCTTACCTAAAGATCAGAAACTAATTTTTGGTCCTGATAGAAATCTTGGAAACTACATAAAATCGCAAACTGGTCGCGAAGATATGTTGGTTTGGAATGGTGCTTGTCATGTTCACGAAGAGTTTTCTCTTGAGGCTATCCTCGATTTGAAAAAAGAGTATCCCGATGCTAAAGTTTTGGTTCATCCTGAGTGCGAAAAACCTATTCGTTTAATTGCCGATGTTATTGGTTCAACATCAGCATTGTTAGACTTCACTAAAGAACATCCTGAGCTTGATAATTTCATTATTGCAACCGAGAGTGGAATTATTCATCAGATGAAAAAAGCAAATCCAGATAAGAACTTTATTCCGGCTCCACCAAAAGATTCTACATGTGGCTGTAACGACTGTAACTTTATGAAGTTAATCACTTTAGAGAAGATATATAACTCGTTAAAATACGAGCTTCCTGTAATTGAAATGGAAGAAGAGTTGCGAGTTAAAGCAGAAAAATCGATAACAGCAATGCTCGATATTTCGAATAAGCTTGGAATAAAATAAAAATAGAAAGTTATTAATATATATAAGCCATTCTTGTTAATAAGGATGGCTTTTGTATTGTATAAGTTGTTTGTTTGCTTTTTTATAGAGTTAATTATTAGGTGTTTATGTGGTTAATACTACTTCTTATTTTGTTGTTGATGCTTACATCTAATAATTTGCTATTTGAGAGTTAATAAAATTTATATTTGTAACCATTGAAAAAGCACTATGGAGGATTTTAACATAAGGGATAATGAAATTGCGAAAAGCGAACAAGACTACGAAACGAAGTTGCGTCCGCTTACGTTCGGAGATTTTAGCGGCCAGGATAAAATAATTGAAAACCTCAAGATTTTTGTCCAAGCCGCTAAGCTGCGAGGCGAACCCTTAGATCATGTTCTTCTTCATGGACCTCCGGGATTAGGAAAAACAACTCTTTCAAACATTATTGCTAACGAACTAGGTGTTAATCTTAAGCTTACTTCGGGACCTGTTTTAGATAAACCTGGCGATTTAGCTGGATTACTGACAAATCTTGAAGAGGGCGATGTTCTTTTTATCGACGAAATTCACCGTTTAAGCCCTGTTGTTGAGGAATATTTATACTCGGCAATGGAGGATTATTCAATAGATATTATGATAGATAAGGGAGCAGCAGCACGCAGTGTTCAGCTTACTTTAAATCCTTTTACACTTGTTGGGGCAACTACCCGATCGGGACTACTTACTAGTCCTTTGAGGGCTCGTTTTGGTATTAATAGCCATTTAGAATATTACGATACCAATACCCTTGCAAAGATTGTTACTCGTTCGGCTTCTATCTTACGTATTAAGATAACATCGCAGGCTGCTTTAGAAATTTCGCTTCGTAGCCGTGGTACACCTCGTATTGCTAATGCTTTGTTACGACGTGTACGCGATTTTGCTCAGGTAAAAGGTAACGGATCTATTGATTTAGATATTACTCTTTATGCTCTTGAAGCTTTAAATATTGATAAGAATGGTTTGGACGAAATGGACAATAAAATTCTTATTACAATGATTGATAAGTTTAATGGAGGACCAGTTGGAATATCTACTATTGCTACCGCTATTGGAGAAGATGCTGGTACAGTAGAGGAGGTTTACGAACCCTTTTTAGTGAAAGAAGGCTTTATTAAACGTACGCCTAGGGGTAGAGAAGTTACTTCGCTTGCTTATTCGCACCTTCAACGATCGGAAATTATAAAAAACGGAACCTTGTTTAATTAATAACTCTTTTATTACAATTAGAGAGTTATATTTTTTGTTCTTATAGTTAAAAGGCTGTATAAATTCTTTTGCAACGTAGCTTATAAAAACTAGTAAATAGATATTTCCCTTTTTTATGTGAGTGAAAAAAATGTTAGTCATATAGAAAAAAGAATATATTGGGATGAGTTTTTTTTACATCAAACTTAAATTATACATCTTTTTACTTTAGTTTCTTACGCCATTACTTGTGATAAAAAATTCTCTTAGGGAAGACTATTTTTTTTCATACCTATGGAGCAAAATTTTCATAGGTATGAAATAAAAAAATGATACCTATGAAAATATTTTTTCATACCTATGATTTTTTTCTTCCATAGGTATCGTTTTATACCCCCTCTGAAATGCCCTATTTTACTGGGTTTTTTGAATGTAAAAATTGATATTTTTGCTAAAATTTAGCTTTTTTGGCAATGTTTTTATGTTTTACAAGCAAAAAAAACATATTATTTTCACAATTAATTATTCTCTTTTGGTTGAATAAATCAATAATAAACGGTTGATGTTTATTTAAACACTGTTTTTGCTTGGCTTTTGCCTGGTAATGTGTTTGTACTTTATTGTAATGAAATTAAACAGATCAACATCGTTATGGTAATAAGATGTTAATATCTCTTAATTAAGTGTTTTAAATAATATTAATTATTCTTTCTTAGAAGGTCGTGCTTAGCCAAAATTGCTCTAAAAACAAGTTTGTTTATTCCATTTGGCTCTCTGTCGCCGTTTTTCCATTTGCGAATAGTAGCTGGATGAACTCCAAACAGATCGGCTAATTCATTAGTGTTTTTTCCAGGATACACATAGTTAAATACCTTATAAATATCATCTTTAGTTAGTAAATCATACTTATCCTGAAAAGCTATTTTAATAGATTCTATATCTTTTTTGTTGAATTTCATAATAATATCTTTTAGTGCAGATTTTATTTACTCTATTACAATATTCTTCTAGTTTCTATTAGGTTGTTTAGGATTATGCTAATTATTTTATTAGATGTTATTGGTCAAATATACCATTTTTTTTAGTTGTTCATCATTGATATAACAATGCATTTAAATACTCTTAGCTAAAGCTTTTAGTTTTTGAACCTCAAGAAGTTTTATTTTTTTTGTTTGAAGTTCTATTAGTTTCTCGTTTTTAAATTCCGATAAAAGACGAATAACCGATTCTGTTGCTGTACCAACCATATTTGCCAGTTCTTCGCGGCTTAAATTTATCTGAATAAAACCATCGCTATTAACACCAAATTCGCGATTTAGTTTAAGAAGTATTTCGGCTAATCGCTCTCGAACTGTTTTTTGTGCAATATCGGTAATATATGAG
Source organism: Bacteroidales bacterium (assembly GCA_016926405.1). GTDB lineage: Bacteria > Bacteroidota > Bacteroidia > Bacteroidales > UBA6680 > UBA6680. The sequence goes on along the minus strand of JAFGOQ010000194.1, from coordinate 2,823 downwards.
TTGGCTGTTTCAAGCTCCTTACAAATTAGCTTAAGTAAATTTAGGCTGAACGAAGGGTTGTTTTGAATAAACTGAAATATTAAACTAGAGGGTATAAAGCAAACGGCACAGTCTTCAATAACCTTTGTGCTTGTACAAGCTGGTTCGTTGCTTAAAACCGATCTAAAACCTATTATATTTCCTTTTTTAGCAAAGTCAATTATCTGCTCTTTGCCATCGATACCTGTTTTATAAATTTTAATAATACCGCTAACAACACAGTAGCAACCCGAAATTCTATTTTTTTCGTGATAAATAATATCGCCTTTACGATATATATTGCAATGTTTTTGTTGGTCTAATGTCTCTTTTTCTGAATCGGTTAAATATTTAAAAATATTAGAATCGTTTACAGCACAATCGACGCAGATATTTTGTTTTTCATTAGTTTTCATCTGTAAATAGTTTATATAGGTATTGTTGATACAATAATAATCACTTTTTGTTATAAATAGATCTATTTAAGATGGAAGAATTATTTCTGTTTGAATTAAAATTTATTGAGTGATTAATAAAAAGTAATAGACTCCTTTTGATGAAAGTAAAAGTCTATTGCAAAAAAAAACGTCAGCATCTAATAGTAGAGCTGACGTTTTTTTAAATATTATATTTCGATTATTGAATAACCGATTTAAATTGTTTTAGAAAGCGAACATCGTTCTCGAAATAAAGGCGAAGGTCGTTAACACCAAACTTAAGCATTGTAATTCGCTCAATACCCATTCCAAAAGCAAAACCTGTATATTTCTTACTGTCAATACCGTTTGCTTCAAGAACGTTAGGGTCAACCATTCCGCATCCAAGAATCTCTAACCATCCAGTTCCTTTACATACTTTACAGCCTTTTCCGCCACAAAGCGAGCACGAAACATCAACTTCTGCCGATGGCTCGGTAAAAGGGAAGTATGAAGGACGAAGTCTAATTTTAGCATCGGCACCAAAAAACTCTTGAGCAAAATATAAAAGCGTTTGCTTAAGATCGGCGAAGCTTACATTTTCGTCAATATAAAGACCCTCAATTTGGTGGAATATACAGTGCGCACGAGCCGAAATAGCCTCGTTACGGAATACTCTACCAGGGTTTATTGTGCGAATAGGAGGTTTTTGATTCTCCATTACACGAATCTGAATAGACGAAGTGTGAGTACGAAGTAATACATCCGTGTTACGTTCCAGGAAGAAAGTGTCTTGCATATCACGCGCCGGATGCTCATCAGGGAAATTTAATGCTGAGAATACGTGCCAGTCATCTTCAATTTCTGGCCCCTCAGAAACGACAAAACCTAGTCGCTTAAAAATATCTAATATCTGATTTCTAACAATAGAAATCGGATGTCTGCTTCCAATAGTATTAGAGTCGGCAGGAGCAGATAAATCTAGTTTACCTGTTTCTGTATTTTGATCTTCTAAAGCCTCTTTAAGAGTGTTGATTTTTTCATTAACAATCTCTTTAAGTTTGTTAATTTGTTGACCAAATTCCTTTTTCTGATCTACAGGAACATTCTTAAATTCATTGAATAGCTTGGTTAATTCGCCGTTTTTCTTGCTAGTAAAACGAATTTTAAACTCCTCTATTTGCTCTAAGGTGTTAGCCGTAAAACTTTCGGCTTCTGCTATTAATTTCTTTGTTAATTCCTGCATTATAACTCTATTTAAGCTGCAAAGGTAAAATATTTATAAGATGATTTATTTAATTACAATAACTTTTTTTACGATAACATCATTTAAAGGTCTGTCGTATCTGTCTGTTTCTACTTTTGCTATTGAATCAACAATATTTAAACCTTCAATTATTTCGCCAAATACTGTGTAGTTTCTATCTAAATGAGGTGTTCCACCAACAGTTGTGTACAATTTAATTTGTTCTTCGTTAAAGGCTAGAGTGTCGGCATTTTTCATTGCTAAAGGCAGTTCGGCTCTAACAATTGAGTCGAGAGTAAGGTTATCAATAATTTTTCCCTCTTTTGCAAACTGGTTATATTTTTCTTGAAAAAGTTTGTTGCCAATTTCCTGCATTTTCATTTGGTTTCTTTTCATTCTAAAAGTATCTAACTCACCTGGGCGAAATACTTTTCCTTGTACCATATAAAATTGCGACGCCGACGATTTTTTAAGAGGATTAACTCTATCGCCTTCTCTGGCAGCTGCTAAAGCTCCTTTTTTATGGTAAATGCCTTCAACAAATTCAGCATCGATAGTATAATCTGGTCCTCCTTCACCTAATCTTTTTCCTGGTTCAGCATTTCTAGAATCGGGATCGCCGCCTTGTATCATAAATGTGTTAATTACTCTGTGAAAAAGAGTGTTGTCAAAATAACCTTCATTGGCTAGTTTAATAAAGTTATCGCGGTGTTTAGGTGTTTCGTTGTACAGCTTTACAGTTATATTACCAGCTGTAGTTTGAAATTCGACAATTCTTTCGCGTTTGGCCGAGCAGGCAAACGATAGTGTAATAAGAAGTAATAGAAGTGATTTTCTCATTTTAATTAGAGTTTGTTGTGTTAATAACAATGTTAATAATATTTATAAGTCGTTTTTAAAATATTCAATTATACCTTTTTTTAGAGCTTGGTTTTCGTCGGTTAATATTTCTTCTGTTGTAGAAAAAGTTGGCCATCCTTCGTTATCAACACCAGTTTGTTGATAGTAACCTGCCATAGTCATTATTCTTCCTTTAGCAAGTTTTATAAGTTCTACCTTTTCTTCTTTTGTGTATGATTCAGAATATCCTTTTCCTAATTCGTTTATTCCTACAAGAAATAATATATGATTAATATCGTCTTG
>JAFGOQ010000193.1 GCA_016926405.1 Bacteroidales bacterium | reverse complement strand
TAAGATTTCTTAATAAGTGCAAATTGGACAAAAAACAGTTATTAAGATTTCTTAATACGTAGCCACGCTTACAACCACGGCATAAAACAAAATTATTGAGGTTAAAATTGCTCGCCCATTTGTTACCCGAGCAGCAAAAACAGATGGGCATATAAAAGTTATTAACAATACACTTCTTTGAACTTACAACTGTTACGCCTTAGCCATGTTTTTTTGTTAATTTTGATAGCTCAAAAAAAACACAATAGACACTTATGTTTAATCGAAACTAAAAACACACTATTTATTTGGTCTGTTTATACACAGTATTGCTGAAAGGCAAAACGAAATAACAAATATTAGCTGCAACTTTGCTTCACGCTACAATTTTACCAACAAACAACATTCAAACATTTAACTTAATTATATTCAAAATGAAAGATAAAAAAATAGCAATTATAGGATGTGGAAATTTAGGTCTCTCGATATTAAACGGATTATTAGAGAAACAAACAATTCACCCATCGAATATTATTGCTACCCGACGAAATATTAAATCGCTAGAAAACCTAAAGGAAAAGGGCATTACCATTAGCAATGACAATGTGTATGCAATTAACCAAGCCGATATAATTATTGTAGCCCTTAAACCATATAATATTTTAGAATTACTAAAAAACTTAAACCCTCATTTTGTTGCTGGTAAACACACACTTGTTTCATTAGCAACAGGAATTTCGTTAGCACAAATTCAGAATGTTGTAAAAGCCGACATTCCAGTATACAGAGCAATGCCAAACACTGCTGCCGACGTAAGCACCTCAATGACCTGTATCTGCACAAATTCAACTAACCAAGAGGCAACCGACGAAGTAACACAATGCTTTAACTCGGTAGGAAATACAATAATTATTAACGAGGTATTAATGGAGTCGGCCACTGTGCTTGGCGCCTGTGGAATAGCATTTGTTTTAAGGTTTATTAGAGGAATGATTCAAGGTGGTATTGAAATTGGTTTCGACGCAAAAACAGCAAAAGACATTGTAACGCACACCGTTAAAGGGGCTGCCGAACTTTTAATTAAACGAAACGAACATCCCGAATTTGAGATTGATAAGGTAACCACTCCAAAGGGCTGCACAATAGCTGGTCTTAACGAGATGGAACATAATGGTTTTAGTTCGGCTTTAATAAAAGGAATTGTTACTTCGTTCGAAAAAATTGAGATAAAAACGCCAACCAACAAATAACTGTTAATAAAGTCTACTTCTGGCCAACAATCAACAAAAGGTTATTGGCCAGAAACTAGATTAATTACACCATAGCTCGGTTTTTTGTATATTTAGTATCAAACATTTAACTAATCGCACATTGTGTTTAATTAACTAAGCTGCCAACTAAATGAAAGTACTATTAACAGGGGCTACAGGATATATTGGGAAACGATTATTACCAATATTAGTAGATAAAGGATTTAAGGTTGTTTGTTGCGTAAGAGATATCAACAAGTTTAATCCCGAAAAATCAATTAAGTCGAAAATAGAGATAATAGAAAACGACTTAACTAAAAAAGAGTCTCTAAATAATATTCCAAGCGATATCGATATAGCCTACTACCTAGTTCACTCAATGTCGACATCAACAAACTTCGACGAATTAGAAAAACTGTCGGCTATAAATTTCCGCATAGCCTTAAACAAAACAAAAGTACAACAGGTAATATACCTCAGCGGCATAGTTAATTCGCAAACATTATCGAAACATCTTAACTCCAGAAAAAATGTTGAACTAGAATTGGGTAAAGGTAATTATGCTCTTACAACAGTACGGGCTGGAATTATTATTGGGTCGGGCAGTGCGTCATTCGAAATAATTCGCGATTTAGTTGAGAAATTACCAATAATGATTGCTCCCAAATGGTTAGAAACAAAATGCCAACCCATTGGTATTGCCGATGTAATTAAAATATTAACTGGCGTTTTAGATAATAAAAAAACCTTTAACAAAAGCTTCGATATTGCAGGGCAAGACATACTAACCTACAAACAGATGCTTTTAAATTTTGCCGAGGTAAGAGGATTAAAAAGAGTTATTTGGACAGTTCCGGTAATGACTCCAAAATTGTCGTCGTATTGGCTATATTTTGTAACATCAACATCGTACAAGCTGGCCGTTTCGTTAGTCGACAGTATGAAAGTTGAGGTTATTGCCAATAATAACGACATAAACGAAATATTAGGAATAGAGCCATTGTCGTACAAAGAATCGATTAAACGAGCGTTTGAAAAAATAGAACAGAACGAAATTATTTCGAGCTGGAAAGATTCTACTATAAGCGGACGAATTGATTATAAAATTTCGGAACATATAAAAGTGCCCATGTTTGGATGTTATAAAGATGTTCGTAAAAAACATTTCGACAACAGAGAGTTGTGCATAAACAAAATATGGAGTATTGGTGGCCAAACAGGTTGGTATTATGCAAATTGGCTATGGACAATAAGAGGTTTTATTGATAAAGTAATTGGAGGCGTAGGGCTAAGAAGAGGCCGAACAAGTATTAATAAAATTGAAGCTGGCGACACTTTAGATTTTTGGCGCGTTTTGTTCGCTAATAAAGAAGAAGGACGATTGTTATTATTTGCAGAAATGCGAGTTCCTGGCGAAGCATGGCTAGAGTTTCAGATACACGATAATTTATTAACACAAACGGCAACTTTTCGTCCCAAAGGAGTATTAGGCCGACTATATTGGATATCGGTTTATCCTCTGCATGGTATTATTTTTAAAGGAATGATAAATAAATTAACCAGCCAGAACAGTGTAAAAAGATAGCAGCTATTTGTTAATAACTATCCAGCTTTGGGGCTATACATATTATAAGTTGAACTATTTTACCCAATATTTAAATATGTTAAAATGGTAAAAGCTAAATTAATAACAACCAAGTACAGGCTTACTTTTATAAAGAATTTATGTCCTCGTCCAGTGTTTGCAAGTTTCTTATCGATTAAATTATCGTTTAATCCTGTTATTGCCTTTTTGTACTTATAAAAAGTAAATGTTTGAAATAATTCGGGCGAGATATTCATTACCGACTTATTGTAATCGAAACTACTATCGTCGTGTTTAATCATCTCTTTAATAATATCGTTAATAATAATATTAAGCTTACTTATGGTTATATGATATTTTAAAATAAGATTACGGAAGTAAAAAGGTAGAACAATATAGAATATCAAACCATACAACACCAAAAGTTGAATTGTTATCTCGTCGGGCTTAAAAGGATTTGCTATCTGAAATCCTAATAGTGCAGTGTATAGCGTAATAATAAAATGAAAAACAAAATGATGGAAATTTCGATGATATCGACTTTCCTCGAAAGCCTGTTCTAATAACGATGCTTGGGTTTGTAGGGATATTTCGGGCATGTTTATATATTTATTTTTTATCATCTAAAACTATAAAAAATAACTATACATACTCAACCAACAGTTATAAAAATGGTTACAAAAACAGTATTGCTATAAAGCAGTTACAGGCATTAACCATTGGGCATAAAAATAATGCTAGCACCAATAAACGATGCTAGCATTAATATTTATTAAGTATTAAAAGAATATTAACAATTCTCGTGCTCGGTACGATTAATAATCTCGTTTTGCAAATCGGTTCCTAAATCGTTGAAATAGTCGGAGTATCCGGCAACACGAACAATTAAATTCTTATACTTCTCGGGGTTTTTCTGAGCATCGCGAAGCGTATCGGCATCAATTACATTAAACTGTATATGATGACCATCCATACGGAAATAGGAACGAACAACTGCCGTAAGCTTGTCGTAAGCCGACTCGTCGTTAAAAAAGGCTGGTGTAAATTTCTGATTAAGTAATGTACCACCAGTGCGAATATGATCGAGCTTAGCAGCCGAGTTTAAAACAGCTGTTGGGCCACACTTATCGGCTCCTTGCACTGGCGAAATACCCTCCGACAGAGGCTCACCAGCTAATCTGCCATCTGGCATTGCCCCTATTACCGACCCAAAATACACATGGCATGTAGTTGGCAATAAATTTATTCGGTACTTACCTCCCCGTGTCGATGGCTTATTGTCTATGGCATTAAAAAACATTTCGAACACCGCACGAGCCTGATCGTCGGCATAATCGTCGTCGTTGCCATATTTTGGCGTATCGAAAATTAGCGTTTCGCGAAGCGCATAGTTATTAACAAAGTTATTGTCGATAGCCTGTTTTAACTCTTGTAGCGAGATAGTTTTATTTTCGTAAACATGATATCGTAAAGCTGTAAGATTATCGGTAACGCTACCCAAACCAACACCTTGAATATAGCTGGTATTGTATCTGGCTCCACCTCTATTATAGTCTATGCCCGAGCTAATACAATCGTCGACAATTAACGAGAGAAAAGGGGCAGTTATATTTTCAGCAATCACTCGCTCAATAATATTATTACCCATAAGCTTAATAGTGGCAAAATGATTAATCTGATTGTTATATGCCAACATTAACTTTTCGAAGGTATCAAGCTGCGAAAGCTCTCCTGTTTTTAAGCCAATATGCTTTTTGGTGCGTTTGTCGAAACCATTATTTAAGGTAAGCTCAAGAATTTTGGTAAGGTTAAAATATCCGGTAAGCCAATATGCCTCGGTACCAAAAGCACCCGTTTCAACACATCCCGAGCACCCACCATTGCGTGCATCAACAATATCTTTGCCTTGTCGAATCATCTCTTGAACAAGTGCATCGGTATTAAACATTGATGGTTGACCAAAACCTGTTTTAACAATTTTAAGTGCACGCTTAACCAATCTATCGGGATTCTTTTTACTTATCTGCACCATCGAGCTAGGTTGCAACAAACGCATCTCTTCAATTACATCTAAAATTAAATATGTAAGCTCGTTTGTAGCGTCCGATCCATCGGGCTTAACACCACCAACATTTATTAAAGCAAAGTCGGTGTATGTATTGCTCTCAAGAGCAGTAACACCCATTTTTGGCGGCGCAGGGTGGTTATTAAACTTTACCCAAAACGACATTAACAGCTCTTTTGCCTGATCAACAGTTATAATATTGTTATCTATATCGTGCCTGTAGTATTTGTATAGATTCTGATCTAACCTTCCTGGATTAAACGAATCCCAAGGGTTTAGCTCGGTAATAACACCAAGGTGAAAAAACCAGTAGTGTTGCAACGCCTGATGAAACGACTGAGGGGCGTTTTCGGGCACACAGCGGCAAATTTCCGACATCCTCACCAATTCCTCCTTACGCGTGTCGTCATCTTCTAAAGCAGCCATTTTCATCAATTCATCGGCATTTCTATGTGCATACTTTATAATTGCTGTAGCAGCTATGCGCATAGCTTTTAGCATCTCCGATTTATCGTGGGCACGAGTGTCGTTTATATAATCTATTTTGTCCAACGACTGGTCAACCTCGGCAATAAGATCTTTCAATCCTTTATCGAAAATCTTCTTTCCTGCAACAGTATGTCCTGGCGCTCGTTGCTCCTGAAATTCGGTAAAAACACCAGCATCGTAGGCATCTTTCCACTGTTGCGGCAGAGCAGCCATAATCTTATCTCGATTCGATTTTCCTTTCCAATAAGGAATAATCTCTTGTTGGTAAATGTCTTTATCGTGTTGCGACACCTTAAAGAAAACCTTCTCTCTCTCATCGAGGATATCAAGATCTTTCACTGTATGCAAACTAACCTCGGGATAGGTTGGTGTTGATTTAGGTTTAGGCCCACGCTCGCCAACAATTAACTCGTTAGCATTAATACAAAGAGCCTTATTTGTCATTAAATAATCGAACGATAATGCTCTTCTAACAGGAAGCGAAACGGCAAAAGCTTCTTCGCTTTTGTAAAACTGGGTCATTAATTGCGCACGCTCTGTTGAGATTGTCTCTTGAGCATCTAAGGTGGCTTGGCGTAATAATTTTATTCTATTATTCATGTTCGTTTTGGTTTTATAACTAAGATGTCATTTTTACTGAATTACTTTTGACTACTTAGCGTTAACTACTTAATTGATTTTATTATTTGATAACACTTTGGGTTCATCTATTACTAAAAACTTATAACTAAAATTACCCCTTTGTTAATATTGGTATTCTTAATATTTCGAATTTTTGTTTTATAGCTTGAATTTCGTCGCTAGTTGGTTCGTTAATACCAGTCAAACAGTTTTGCAAACCAAGGTTGCTGTACTTATGGTTTGCCAACTTATGAAAAGGAAGAATATTAATTTGCGAAATAGCATCGCTTTTCAGTTGTGCGATAAAGTGAATAATATTGCTAATCGAATTATCGTCGGTATTGCAAGTAGGAATAGCTGGTATTCTAATCCAAACTTTCTTTCCAAAGTTTGTAATCTTCGATAGATTATCGAGAATAACAGAGTTATCAACACCCGTTAACAAACGATGCTTTTCAGAATCAATATGCTTTATATCAAACAAAAACAGATCGGTATATGGCATAATTTTCTGAAAGCTGTCCCACGAAGCAAAACCCGATGTATCAACAGCTGTATGAATATCGGCCTCTTTGCACTTCATTAAAACGGCTAATAAAAAATCAATCTGCATCATTGGCTCGCCACCCGAAAATGTAACTCCCCCACCCGACTCTTCGAAATAGAGCGAGTCTTTACGAATAATATCCATTAATGATTCTACCGAAGAAAAATACCCCATCTCTTTGTCGTAAAAGGTTGTTCTATCGCCTACTTTTCGCTCAGCTTTACACACTTCAATATTAAAACTTTGCGATTCGGGGTTATGACACCACAAACAACTAAGCGGACAACCTTTAAAAAAGATTGTTGTACGCAACCCAGGGCCATCGTGTACGGCAAAACGCTTGACATCGAATATCAACGCTTCCATATAATTTGAAATAAAAATTGGGAAATAAAATAATAACAACAAAAGCTAATTGGTTTAAGCCAATCAACATATCCAACACTCGAACAAGCCTTTGCACGAATGTAGATTAAGAATTTTGTTTGTTGTATTATTCTGCATAGTAAATTTTGTTTATGCAATTTATGCAAAAATGGCAAACAAACAATTACTAAAAAATGCGGAAAGTCAGTTTTTATAAATCAATTTGAAATTATTGAGCAACAAAAACATAAGTTATTGTACCAACAACATCATCGGTTGCCGCGGCATCGCTATTAAAACGGGTTATTCTAGCAGCCTGAGTTGCCGCCGAGCATAAACAATCGTCGCTAAGCGATTTTTGAGTATCAACGCTAGCATAAACCACATAACCCATTTTGTTAACCCTAATATTAACAACAATTTTACCTCCACCCTGACATTTATACACGGGCACAGCTTTTTTGGTCATTTTTCGTTTACCAAGCGAATACGAAATATTGGTAGTGCCCTTTGGTGCGTTAACAGCGTCAACGGGTTTTTCTGTTGTTTTAACATCGGTATCTTCTGCACCGAACTCACGATTCTCTTTAAATCTTTGCTCTGTTTCATTAAGTTTATTTTGAAGATCCTGAGCCTCTTTGTAAAGATCATCTTGGGAGTCATGTCTTCCGTCGTCGAGTTGCTTATCTAACTCGCTGAGAGCCTCGTTAACCGCTTTGTTGCTACGGCTACGAATCTCGTTCATAATTTTTTCTTCTGCAGATATTTTAGTCTGATTAAGAAGCTCCTCTAACTCATCTTTCTTCTGTTCCTTAATCTTTTCGAGAACTTCTAAATCCTGAAAATCGATTGTAACATCGGAATAATGTTCGTTGTAATTTGTTTTAACTTTAAATGCTAGCAGTAAAATAATTATCACCATGTGAACCATAATAGTTCCAAGTACTGCCTCTTTATGTTGCTTGTAATAGTCTCTCATATTAAATAATTGGCGTAAATTTACAACAAAATTGAACAACAGCGGGGTTAATGTTATGGAAAATCATAAACAAAATATAAAAAACACCACATCATATTATTGGGCACAAAGCCTAAACAAAAACCGAACAAGCTTTATCTTTATTATGGGGCTAGTAATCGGATTCGGAGGGTTTTACTCTTTTGGCTTTATAAAAAGTTGGGTTCCTTTAATAATGATTGGGGAAATACTTAATGCAATGTTAATGTTTTGCGTTGGTGGTATGTTATTTCATTCAAAAGATATTAAGATAATCTTATCAGTACCAGAAGATATTATAACAAAGAGAAATTTACGAGCACTGTTTGCCATAGACTTTTCGATACTAACTACACTTATTGCTTTAATACTTTTTAAAGTATTAGATAATGTCTTTTTCAAATTGCTTATAACAGTAATCGTACCCATACTACTTTTACTTATGCAAAGGGTTCTTTTTTCGATAATTAAAGAGGAATAAAAAGCGCTAAAAGTTTAATAAATAAGTTATTTTAGGGAATTCATATTTTTTTATATTTTTGCAATAACAAAAAACAATTCACCTTGAAGATAGAAAAACACATCATACAACTAATAAAGGAAGATAACAGAGTAGTAATTCCTGGATTAGGAACTTTTATGTCGAAGGCAAATGCTGTAAACATAAAAAGCTCAACAAAAACAATTACTCCACCCGATAGTGAAATAAGATTTACCGATTTACTAAAGAACAGCAATAAGCGTTTAGCCGAGTATATTGCGGAGAAAGAATCTGTATCATTTGAAGAAGCTAATACTGCTGTCGAGGATTATGTTAAACAAGCAAAAGAAGAGCTTAAAACAAATAAGAAATTTACAATTACTGGATTTGGAGAGCTTAGCTACTCAAAAGGAAACATGTTAATATTTGAGCATGCTAATATTGTTAATACAGAATCGTTTGGACTAAAAGAGGTTGAGCTACCAAAGAAAATTTCTAAAGCAACTCCTACACCAGAGGTAAAGAAAGCAAAGATAAAAGAACCTAAAGTTACCTCTCCAAAAAAACAAAAAGAGGTAAAAAGCGCTAAAAAATCGAGCAAACTAGCTCTTTTGGGTTGGGTTGCCTTTATTGTTGTAATACTAAGTTTTGTAGCGTACTTCGCCTCGTTTCATTTTGAACTTGGAAACAACGTGCGTAACAAAATAGTATCGCTTTTTAAAACAGAAGAAATTATTGTTGAAACACCGCAGATTACAGAAACAGTAGCTCCTGTAGAAACTAAAACTGTTATTGAGGAACCAACATTTACGTATCATGTAATAGCAGGAAGCTTTACAAATAAAAATAATGCCAATAAACTGGCAAAGAAACTAGATAAAGAAGGTTTTATTACTAAAGTATTAGGACCTGACAATAATAGATACAAAGTTTCATTTGCATCATATCCTATTAAAAAAGAAGCTATAGATGCTGCCGAGTTTTATAAACAGAAAAAAGGGAAAAAGAATTGCTGGGTTTATGCTCAGAAGAATTAATATACTAGAGTCGCTTATGCGACTCTTTTTTTTACAAGTCTTTTTGACTATTTATATTTAAGAAACTTTTACTATCGATACTATTTTTTTCGCAAGTGTCAATATCAACAAAAGAACCCAAATTGTTAATAAAGTCGCGCATTTTTAAGTTTTTAGTCTGTATATAAAGAGGCATCTTTTCTTTAATATAACTAACATTAAACATCATAAACAGAGGATGAATATTGTTTTGATATTTAACTGCTACAAGATTTTCAGTTAATACTCTTGGAAAAAGAATACTAAATATTTCTGGATCTACAAAAGGAGTATCTACAGGGATAGTAAAAGCAAATTTAGTCTCTATTTCATTTAGAACAGATGCTAAACCACCAATTGGTCCCACCCCCTTTTCGACATCGGGAATAACTTTAAAACCAAACTTTTTGTACTCGTTATTATTTGAGCTAATAATAATATTATCGGTAACACATCTTCCAATACTAATAACACGCTCAACCATCGAAACACCATCGACAACAAAAAAACCTTTATCGAATCCCATTCTAGAGCTATTTCCCCCTGCCAAAACAATGCAAGTAATATCAGTCGACGAATAAACCATCTACCTCTCTTTTTGTGCTAGAAGAATACTTAATTCATACAATAACAATAGCGGCAAAGCAACTAAAATTTGTGAAAATAAATCGGGAGGTGTAATAATTGCACTTATTGTTAGAAATATTACTAAAGCAACCTTTCTAAATTTTCGTAATTTCGATCTGTTAACAAGTCCAACCTTACTAAGAAATATAATAATTATAGGTAATTCAAAAACAAATCCAGAAGCCAATGTCACCGACGAAAAAACACTCATGTATGAAGCAAAAGTAATATTATTTGTTACCTCGCTACTAATTGAATAACCACCTAAAAAATCGAGAGTTAACGGCATTATAATGAAATACCCAAAAAGCACTCCTATTGAAAACAAAATAGATACAAAAAAGAGAATAACATTTCCTTTGCCTTTAATTCTATCAGAAAAAAACTGTTTTATCACTCGCCATAACAGAACAATAATAACAGGAAAGGAAACCATTAAACCCAATAAAAAGGAGGCGAAGATATGTGCATTAAACTGCCCTGCAAGTTCTAAATTAGAAAAAGTTAACGGATGTTGATTAAGACACAAAATATCGGAGCTTAAATACTTATGGCTAAGCTCACATAAAGTTCTATTTGTCCAAAACGAAGGTTGACCAGGAGCAAAAAGCAACTCATTAAAAACAAAATCCTTAAACAAAAATGCAATAGTTGAGAATACTCCAAGAACCAGAATAATTGTTAAAATAGCAGTCCTAAATTCACCAAGAATTATCAAAACACCCTTTCGGCGTTTTTCAGGCTCTGCATGTTTCTTTTTATTTGAAATATTCTCACTATTTTTCATCGCTGTGTTTTTGTTCTCTGAATTTCTGATAGACAGACGATGCAAAGACAAACTGATTTAGTTCGTCGTTATCGGAATTAAAAATTGTTTTTTTCGACCCCTCCCAACATTTTTTCCCGTTAGCAATAAAAAGAATTTTATCTCCAAATTCGGTAACGGTATTCATATCGTGGGTATTAATAATTGTAGTGATATTTAATTCTTTGGTAATAGAACTAATCAAATTATCAATAACTATAGATGTTTTTGGATCTAATCCAGAATTGGGTTCATCGCAAAAAAGATATTTTGGCTTCATTGAAATTGCGCGAGCAATAGCAACACGTTTCTGCATACCTCCACTAATCTCCGAAGGAAGTAATTTGTGAGCTTTTTCAATATTTACTCTCTCTAAACAATAATTTACCCTATCACTCTTCTCTTTATCCGACATATCAGTGAACATATCTAACGGAAATCGAACATTTTCCTCAACAGTAGCCCAGTCGAAAAGAGCCGAGCCTTGAAAAAGCATCCCTATCTCTTTTCTAATATCACGACGCTGGTGCAAATTCATTGATGAAAAAGAAGCCCCATCATACAAAATATCTCCTTTGTCAATTTCAAAAAGACCAACAATAGATTTTAATAAAACCGTTTTACCCGAACCACTTTGACCAATTATAAGATTGTTTTTCCCCTGCTCAAACTCAAAAGATATATCATCTAGTACGCCAACCGAATCAAACGATTTAAAAACATTTTGAACTTTAATCATGACAAAAATATTTTTGTGAGTATAAGGTTTACAAAAAGAATAAGAATAACACTTGCAACAACCGCTTTAGTGCTAGCTCTACCAACTTCTAAACTACCTCCTTTAACATTATAACCAAAAAAAGCAGGAATAGAAGCTATAATAAACCCAAAGAATAAAGTTTTTATCAACGAATATGTAACATAAAATGGAACAAAAGCATACTGTATTCCATTAACATAATCAGCAAAAGACATAATATCGGTTAAATAAGCCACACACATGCCTCCACTAATTCCAACAATCATACTAATAACAGCTAAAAATGGGTTAAAAATAACCATCGCTGCAATTTTTGGAAGTACCAAAAAAGAGGCCGAGTTTACACCCATTATTTCCAAAGCATCAATTTGCTCTGTAACACGCATTGTTCCAACCTCAGATGCTATATTTGAGCCTACTTTACCAGCCAATATAAGAGCAACAATAGTTGATGAAAATTCAAGTAATAATGAATCGCGAGTAGCCAATCCAACCAAATAATCGGGAAGAATTGGATTTTCCATATTATAGGCTGTTTGTATTGTAATAACGGCACCTATAAAAGCTGAAATAACAGTAACTATACCTATCGATTGTATTCCTAGAGCATAAATTTCGTCAATAAGTCTGCTATAAAATGTCTTTGCTTTATTATTAAACGAGAATACCTTAGCTAAAAAGATAAAATATTCACCAGAAGTATAAAAGTATCTAATCATTACTAACGTGTTATGCAAACAAAAATACAAAATAAAAAATAGTAATTGCCCATTGTTTATAATTATGTAAAGAGTTAAATTCGTAGGAAACAAAAAAATTATATAATGACAAATGACAATTATTGCGTTATAATGGCAGGTGGTATCGGAAGTCGCTTTTGGCCGTTAAGCAGAACATCATACCCAAAACAATTTATCGATATTTTTGGCACTGGATACTCTCTATTACAACAGACTTATAGCAGAATGCAGAGAATCTGTCCAAAAGAGAATATACTAATTGTAACACACGAAAATTACAAAAAATTAGTACAAGAACAGCTGACAGGTATACCCGAAGAAAATATTCTTTTAGAACCTATAAGAAGAAATACTGCTCCATGTATTGCTTACGCCACACATAAAATTGCAAAAAGAAATAAAAACGCTAGAATTATTGTTGCCCCATCGGATCATTTAATAATGATGGAGGATAAATATGTAGAAATAGTAAAGGAAGGACTAGATTTTGTTTCTAACAATTCGAACCTACTTACGCTTGGAATAACTCCTAACCGACCTGAAACAGGATACGGATATATTCAGATTGACACAGAAGACTCGTCCTCTAAAGAAACAATAAAAAAAGTAAAAACATTTACCGAAAAGCCAAATATTGAGCTGGCTAAGATATTCTGTAAAAGTGGCGAATTCCTATGGAATTCAGGTATTTTTATATGGTCGGTTAATACAATTTCAAAAAGTTTCGAAAACCATTTAGCAGAAACCGACTCTTTGTTTAAAAACATTCACGATAAACTAGATACTCCAGAAGAATCAAAGGCTGTAGAGCAGGTTTATGCTCAATGCAAAAGTATTTCTATTGACTACGGCATAATGGAAAAAGAAAAAGATGTATACGTATATGCTGCTAATTTCGGATGGTCTGATCTAGGAACATGGGGTTCTCTTTATCAACATACTAATAAGGATGAAAATAGAAATGGAGTAGCTGCTAGTAATATTAAACTGTACGATACAGAAGAATGTATGGTTCACATTAACAAAAATAAAACTGCCGTTATTCAAGGTTTAAAAGACTATATTATAGTTGACACTGACGACACTCTGCTAATATGTAAGAAAGAGGAAGAACAACGAATAAAAGAGTTTGTTAACGATTTAAATCTAGAATTTGGACTAGAGTTTTAAAATAATAAACAATAAAAAAAGGCTATTGAAAATTCAATAGCCTTTTTTTATATATCAATGATTAATATTCCCAAACATCGTGTTCGAAATTAAAAATCTCTTCTTCAATTCTTTTACGTTCAATTTCTATTAATCTAATTCTTTCTTTCGGATCACGAACATCGCTGTAAATCTCATCTAACATTCTGTTTCCTTGAACATTTTCTTCACCCATAATTACGCTTTCAAAATAACGTTTTTGGAAAACATCATCCAAACTCATACGTAACTTATCATTATGCGGATTGAAAACACTGCAATTAATAAAACTGTCACGAATATCATCGTATCTAATCCAGAATAATCTCTTGCTAGCCTTCTGACCACCCTCTTTTTCTACTTCCAAAAGAGGTGAAAGACCAAGAATTCTAACAAACATTCTTGAGTATTTACTATCAAAATACCACTCTTCAAAAATTAGGTAAGAATTTATTTGCTCAAACTTATCAATTACCGATTCAATTAACTGAACCGAATTTAGTGAATCAAGTCTACGTAATTCTAAACCATCACGAAAAAGACCTGCTACATCGGCTTTTTTTGTAAATGGCCATTTACTACCATCATAAAGTTGAATGTCCTTAGTAAAAAGTTTAGACTCAATATTAGAAATCCCAACAGCAGGCATAGAGTTAGTAGAAGCACCTTCATTTTCTAAAAAGGTAGAAAAATCCATTATGCTTTTAAATGTTTCCTGCGGTAAACTTGTACGATCAAGATACAACTGCGCACCAATGTGCACCAAAGGTTGGTTCATCTTAACACGTAAGTCGATTTTTCTAATCACACGTTTCTTCCAAATAATATCGGCCTCACGCGCTTCTGGATACGTAATCTTTTTACGCTGATCTTCTGTTGTATTCTGAGAATACGCTGAAGCAATGTTTACCAAAAACAAAACACTTAATACAAAAAATATCTTTTTCATTTTTTATCCTTTAAATTCTATGTCCTCAATCAGAAACTCTATTAATAAATTATTTTACTGTAAGAACTATATCATTAATTTCTCTTAATTCGCCATCTGGCCCTTTAACTTTAATGTTCTCGATAAAAACCTTAGTTCCTCTAGAAACACTTTTAAGCAAACTCTTTTGACGATCATTGAAGGCAGAACCATCTGCAGTATAATCTTCAACAAAGCCTCCTTTAATTACCGATACTTTAAAGCTAACAACATTAAAGCTTAAGTCAAAATCAAACCACTCAGGCATATTAACAGAAATACCTCTCGCACTTAGTAAATCCATACGAGCAATATTTTTACCTTTAAACCCAGTAATTTGTGCGAAAGGATCTGGAACTGGCTTAACTCTAAAGTTTTTAGTTTCAATAAGCTGCTTTTTACCATCGATAGTTGCAAAAACTTTAACTTCACTTTTTCCAACTTTACTAGGTAGAACTGTAAACAGATTACCAACACGCTTAATTGAACCATTTGAAATTTCAGTAGAGATATCAGACGCTGGAACTCCTGCTACAGAAACGCTTACAGGGTTTTCAACACCTTTGTAGAAAACATTCATCTTCTCTGGCGAAACTACAACGTTAGGCTCAGCAACTTCATATTCTCTGCTAAAAGGTTTCTTTATATAACCACCATCAGGTCTTTGCATTACAATAAGACCACTATATTTTGATAATCCTATTCTAGAAGCAATAACAGATAGATTAGCCTTACCATTAACTACATCAAGCGAATCATATTTACCTACCATTTCATAATCAGTATTACCTGATTCGTCTTTGAACTCAGAATATTGTCCAATATAAACCTTAGGGCTTTGTGTAGAATCATAAGCTGCCATAGAGATAACAGCATTATATTTATTGCCCTTAATAACATAATTTGAAGTAGGAATAACATTAGGTTCTATAACATTAAAGCTAAACGAGCCTTCATTTATTTGTCCTAACAAATACGATAATATTTCAGCTTCACTATTTATTATGCCAACCTGCAAACTTGTTAGCTGAGGTAAAACAGCTGCTGCTGGAATCTGATCAAAACGAGAATTAACCCAAGTTCTAAAGTTTCCATCCTCGCTAATAGGAGGATCTTGGGTATCAAGATTCTTATTGATAGTTTCGATTAACTTAGCATATTTAACCTTGTCGTCATCTTCAAAAAGATCATTTAAATCTTTTCTAAAACTTTCAATTTTTCCTTTTAAATCATATCCTTTACCATTATTGTTAGGTCCAACTAGTATTTGTCCCCCAACATTGGTATCTCCTTTATTTTTAATTTTTTCAGCAATTATTTCATCACCATTAATAGCTTCGGCGTCTTCTCCATCAGCTAAAGTAACAACTTCAATTTTTAAGTCTTGAATATAGTTTCTTAACTCTAGAGATTTCGCTTTTACAACATTTGCCTTATCACGCCATTTTCCAGCTTTTGCTTCATTAATTTCAGCAGCCTCGGCAAATTTGGTATACTGATTACTAGTTTGCTCACTGAAATTTTCGGCAGTTTGAACCAAACCTTCTTCAACAAGAGCAAAAGCATCTAATACCTCAGCAGATACATTTAAAGCAAGCATAGCTGTTAGGACAAGATACATCATCCCAATCATTTTCTGCCGTGGTGTTTCCTTTCCGTGCCCCATACCTAATTATTATTTAGAATAGTTAACAGCAGAAAGCATATTACCATATACTTCATTCAATGAACCCAAGCTCTGATTTAACTGACCAATATTATTTCCAAATTCAGAAGTTTTACTAGCAGCTTGCTTAAGTTCATCAGATAAGAATTTAGAACTCTCCTTAACCTGCTTACTTTCCTCAAGACCTGCACTAAACTCTTGCATCTGTAACTGGTGAACTGCATTAAGAGCAGATAAATTTTTATTTAACTCTGCAATACCATTCTGATAATCTTGTGAAGATTTTAAAATAACATCTTTATTAGTAGAAAATTCTTTACCCAACTCACTCATAGTAACAGTAACACCTTCCGAAGCAGAAATTAAATCTTTTGAAACCTGATTTCCAGCATTAAGGATCATAGCGTTAAATGATTGACCTGATTTCTCAATATTCTGTAAAAACAAATCGCTAGCGCCATTTACTTTAGTAGAAGCATTCTCATAACTCTCGGCTAAATTACCAAACGATATATTTAATACTTCTGAAGTATTTTTATGACTTTCAGCAAAACCAGCTAAATTATCAGATGCACTATTAAGGTTATTAATATAACTATCTGTAGCAATTGTTGCTCTTGAAATATCACCTAATGAATCTGCAGTTTTAGCTAGATTAGTAATACCTTCTTTTAACTTCTTTGCCATATCAACATCAATAGCAGGAATGTTTGCATTTGCAATCCCAACACTCTGTCCGCCAGAATGACCAAGTTCTTGAAGTACACCAGTAATAATATCTTTAATACTATCGCCAGATAAAATGTTATTAGAATGACTACCTGTCAATCGTTGCTCCTCGTCAGAAAATTCGGTAGCAGCAAGCTCTGGATATACAAGAGTCCAATCAACTTCTTCGTGGATAGGCTCAAACGCCGAGAAGAAGAAAATAACTGCCTCAACACCCATACCAATAGTAAGCATATAAGAGGCTCCTTGCCAATGTTGTAATTTAAAAAGGGCACCAATAATAACTAAAGAAGCTCCCCACCCATATAGCTTAGCCATATTCTTTTTCCAACGCTCACCTTGAACTATTTCGCTAATATTTAATCCCATAATATTAATTGTATAAAAGGTTATTTGAATGATTAATTACCAAAATTATTAACTCCCATAAAATCACGCACACATCTAAATCCAATGTATGATTTTGCAGAATCCTGATATTCATATGAACGAACACCACACTGAAGGAAGTATCCAATATCTTTCCACGATCCACCACGAACAACTTTTCTCTTCATTGATGCAGGATCATCTGACTTAGCATTATAAACATAACCTGGACTCATATCATGTGAGAAAGAGTAGGTAGTTTCATCAAAAGCATTTGCAGTCCATTCGGCTACGTTACCTGCCATATCCCAAAGGTTATAACCATTTGCTTCGTAAGATCCAACAGGAAGTGTTTTATATCCACCATCGTCAATATAGTTACCTCGCATTGGCTTATAGTTTGCAAGGAAACAACCTTCAACATTCCTCAAGTATGGTCCTCCATGAGGATACTTACCAAGATCAATACCTCCTCGGGCAGCATATTCCCATTCAGCCTCACTTGGTAATCTGAAATCGGCTACAGGATTTTCTCTAGCCTTCAATAATGCATTATTTAACAAATTAGTTCTAAAAATACAGAATGCTCTAGCTTGTTTCTGAGTAACACCAACAACAGGATACTGGTCATACTGAGGGTGCCAAAAGTATTGAGTAGTATATGGCTCATTATAAGAATAACTAAAATCGCGAACCCAAACTAAAGTATCAGGATAAACATGAACCTCGTCTTCTCTAATAAAATCTTGACGATCTGAAATTGGAATTTGCGTACCATCGGCACTAATATCATAACCATCATAACTCTTAGTATTAAAATTAAAAGAATTACGTGCTTTAGCAGCAAGATTGAAATCAGTCCAATAAAAACGATAGATCAATTTTCTAGTATCAAACTCTTTTTTTCCAAATAATCTATCCTTTACACCGTAAACAAACTCTTCGTATACAGTATTTATCTCTTCATCTTCTAAATCAAGATCGTAATCGTAGTTAATACGAGGCTGATCATTAACGTCTAAAAGCTCATCACCAGCCTTATCAACAATACTGAATCGCTCCGGTAGATCGATAGCTAACTTTTTGCGAACAACAGAATCGCGAACCCAATCTGTAAATTGACGATACTCATTATTAGTAATCTCAGTTTCGTCCATCCAAAAAGAAGGCACAGAAACAGTTACCGATGATTGGTGCAATGCCCAATTTATATCATCATCATTTTGCCCCATGGTAAAATACCCCTGGGGAATATATACCATACCAAATGGATCTGGTTCAGGATAGCTTTTTCTTCCCGACACTCCAACAAGTTCACCTCCATTATAACTCCCACAACCGTAGGAAAACAATATTAGAACAAAACTTATAATCAGTATTCTCTTCATAATTCTGTTGATATTTTTTAAGCTTTATTTATTTACAAATAACGAACACTTCGGTAACTAGAAGGATTTTTCTCTTTTCTTAAATCAAACTGATACCTAACCATCAGCTCGTGAGACCCTCCATTTGCTTTTCTAAGTTTCGAAGTATTAAAATCATACGCATACCCTATTCTAATATCTTTAAGCAAAACAACGCCCGCAATAGCAGAAATAGCATCCGCAACTTTATAATTAACTCCTAACCACAGTATTTTATTGTATTCAAAATTACAAGTTAGGTTCATTGATGCATTAATAACATTTGTTGACACAAAAACAGATGGCATTGCAACCCACTTTGTATCACTTATTCCAACCTCATATCCTGCCGACAAATGAAACAACCGAGAGGCTTTTGATGAATTTTGGACACCACTTAGATCATGAGCCAAAAGATTAGCACCTGAAAGTCCAAAATACATATTATCTGTTTTATAATATACACCAAATGATAAGTCAAAAACAGCATTCGAAAATGTATTATCAAGAGGAATCTTTGAATCGCCATCGTTATCAGCAATAAAACTTGGGCTGAAACTATTATTAACAAAACCAAACCCTAATCCAAAACCCAGTGTTCCTGCCCCACTGATATTAAAATGAGCAGCGTAAGAACCACTAAAAGAAATGTTTTTATTAAATCCAAAAGCATCTCTAACTACACTAAATCCTACTCCCTGATTAAGATTAAACAAAGAAAAAGGCATGCTTACATTTGCCATCGAATAATTAGGTGATCCTTCTATTCCAACCCACTGCTCTCTAATACCTCCCGTAAACAATAACTGATCACTACTCCCAACAAAAGCAGGGTTTAATGTGGAATTATTGGCGTAATTCTGAGAGAAAAAAACGTCATTTTGAGCACTAAGCCCTACAACATTTAATATCAAAATCAGAAAGGTGAGATATGTATATTTCATATTCTAAATGGCAAGCCTTAATTTAAAGTAAATGCTAAGTTAATTAAAAACATTTTTACCCAACAACTAATATTATTATTAATCGATTAAATAACACTAGAAATTATTTCCTTCAAAATACGTCTAGCATTATCAATTAGTCCATTACAAACAAATGATGTAAAAATTAGGTTCGTAAATATAATTAAAAGTATAACAAACAACAAAGCACTTTTTATTTTTTCTTTTTCACAGACTTTTTCTTTACAGCTTTTTTCTTAGCTGGAGCCTCTTTTATTAATTTAACAGCGGTCTCATAATCTAATGAAGCTGCGTCAATATCCTTTGGTATTTTATAATTATTCTTCTCAAAAGAGATGTATGGACCATATCTACCATTTAAAATCTGAATATTTTCGTCCTCACTAAAAGTCTTAATAAACTTATTCCTATCAGCTTCCCGCTTCTCTTCAATCAATTCAACAGCTCTATCAAACTCAACAGTATAAGGATCGTCAATACCTTTTTTAAGACTCACAAATTTACCATCGTGTCTTACATAAGGACCAAAACGACCAATAGCTACTGTTACAACTTTTCCTTCATATTCGCCAAGCTGACGTGGTAACTGAAATAACACTAAGGCTTCTTCAAGAGTTATAGTCTCTAACAACTGACCTTTCTGCAAAGCTGAATATTCAGGCTTTTTATTCTCGTCGTCTGACAAACCAAGCTGAGCCATAGGTCCAAATCGACCAATTCTAACAGACACCTGCTTTCCTGTCTTAGGATCGTTACCCAATATGCGCTCGCCACTATCACGTTCCGAATTTTCAAGAGTTTGCTCTACATTAATATGAAAAGGCTTATAAAAAGCATCAATCATCTTTGGCCATTCGATATTACCAAAGGCAATCTCATCAAATTTCTCTTCAACTTTGGCGGTAAAATTATAATCTACA
The DNA here is from genome assembly GCA_016926405.1 of Bacteroidales bacterium. Lineage (GTDB taxonomy): Bacteria > Bacteroidota > Bacteroidia > Bacteroidales > UBA6680 > UBA6680. The sequence goes on along the minus strand of JAFGOQ010000193.1, from coordinate 5,934 downwards.
ACTTCCTGAAAATATTTTACAAGAAAGTCATTCACAACCATACCTATATCATTTGGAAAAAGCTTTCCCTTCTCGGCTCCTGTAATTTCTGTACAAACAGTTTTTTTAACTTCATTATTTTCAAGAACCCAAGAATCGTAACTTCTTTCAACTCCTTCACGATCTTCTTTCTCAACATATCCACGATTTTGAATAGTAGAAATTGTTGGTGCATAAGTCGATGGACGACCAATACCTAGCTCTTCTAGCTTTTTAACAAGAGAAGCTTCCGAATATCGAGCTGGCTTATTGGTGAAGCGCTCTAATCCATTAATTGAATTATATTGGAGAACCTGTCCATCATTAATTTTAGGTAAAAGACCTTTAACGGCCTCATCAGTCTCATCATCGGTAGATTCCATATATACTTTTAAGAATCCATCGAAAACAATAACTTCTCCATGTCCAGCAAATCGATATTTACTGTTTGAAATAGAGATATCAATAGTTGTTTTTTCAAGCTCAGCATCACTCATTTGCGAAGCAATAGTACGCTTCCAAATAAGATCGTATAATTTCTTTTCGGCAGCTGAACCAGAAACAGTATCTTTTTCTAAATAAGTAGGTCTGATAGCTTCGTGAGCCTCTTGTGCACCTTTCGATTTTGTCTGAAATTTACGAGGCGAAGAATATTTCTTTCCGAAATTTTCTTCAATTACACTCTTTGCCGATTCAACAGCAGTTTCCGATAAGTTAACAGAATCTGTACGCATGTATGTGATTTTTCCTGCCTCGTATAACTTCTGTGCAACAGACATTGTTTGACTAACAGAAAAACCCATTTTCCTACTAGCTTCTTGCTGTAGGGTAGATGTAGTAAAAGGTGCTGCTGGTTTTTTCTTTGATGGTTTTCGTGTTGTAGACTCAACAACAAACTCTGATTTTTTACAGTTCTCAAGAAAATCCTCAACCTCTTTTTTCGAACCTAAACGAGAATTCAATTCTGCTTTAAATAAAGAATCTTTACTCTCGCCAAAAAAATGACCAAAAACCTTATAATAAGGAGTAGCTTGAAATTTCATTATTTCACGCTCACGCTCAACCAAAATCCTAACAGATACACTCTGTACTCTACCAGCCGAAAGTGATGGTTTTATCTTCTTCCATAAAACTGGCGACAACTCAAATCCAACTAATCTATCTAAAACTCTTCGTGCTTGCTGAGCATTCACTAGGTTATAGTCTATATCTCGAGGATTTTCTATAGCGTGTAAAATGGCACTTTTAGTAATCTCATGAAATACAATACGCTTAGTATTTTCTGGCTTTAGCTTTAATTCATCATACAAATGCCATGCAATAGCCTCTCCTTCGCGGTCTTCATCGGAAGCCAACCAAACAACATCTGCTTCCTTTACTTTTTTCTTTAGTTCGGCTACGACTTTCTTCTTATCGTCAGATACAATATACTCTGGAGTATAATTATTCTCAATATCAATACCGAAGTTTTTCTTTGCCAAATCTCGGATATGCCCAAAACTCGACATAACAGTAAAATCTTTACCTAAAAACTTTTCTATGGTTTTAGCCTTCGCAGGAGACTCGACAATAACTAAATTTCCACTCATTATTTATATCTTTGATTAAATATTTTTTCATAAATCGATTACAAAGTAAAGTAAATAGCTAATCAACTTCAAAATTTTATATTAAATATTATTTATTTATGTTTGCGTAAACACATTTTATAATATGACAAATACCTCTAAAAGAAGAAAAAAATTCCTGCTTTATTTCTGGTTACTTATTGTATCAGGGATAGTTAGTGTTGGATTATTATTCTTATTAATCGCTACAAATTCGCTAGGCGAACTTCCTGGTTTTGATGAATTAGAAAACCCAGAAAATAATTTAGCTTCAGAAATTATATCTGAAGATGGTGAGATATTAGGAAACTATAGCTATGAGAGTGGATCGCATGTGGATTTTTCTGAAATTTCACCAAATATGATAAATGCTCTTTTAGCAGCTGAAGATATTCGATTCAAAGAGCATTCTGGCATCGACGGAAGAGGTACTTTAAGGGTATTATTTAAAACAATTTTACAAGGCAACCGATCGGCCGGTGGTGGTAGTACCATTACTCAACAATTGGCAAAAAATCTTTTCGGACGAGATACAACAGTGTACAAAAACAAAGTTTCGAAAGTTGCTAACCTGGCTCTTACTAAATTCAAAGAGTGGGTTACTGCAGTTCGTTTGGAACGCAATTACACTAAGGACGAAATAATGGCAATGTATTTAAACAAAGTAGCGTTTGGTAATAATGCATATGGCATAAGATCTGCTGCAAAAACATACTATAACACATCAACAGATGATTTAAAAATAGAAGAAGCAGCTATGCTTGTTGGACTAATTAATGCGCCATCAAGATATAATCCACGCAGAAACGAAGAGAGAGCATTTAATAAGAGGAATCAGGTTCTTTCGCAAATGAAGAAATACAATTTCATTACTAAGTCGGAATACGACTCTATTTCGCAAATACCTATTATTTTAGATTTTAAAAAACAAGATCACAACTACGGATTAGGCACGTATTTTAGAGAATATATTAGAACTTCAATCAGTGCTTCTGAGCCAAAAAGAAAACATTACACATACGAAAGTCAATACCTTGAAGCAAAAGAGAGATGGGATAACGATCCTTTATACGGCTGGGTTCACAAGCATAAAAAACCAAATGGTGATAGCTACAATATATATACAGATGGCTTAAAAATACATACAACCATAAATGCCAAAATGCAACAATATGCAGAAGAGGCTGTAAAAGAACATTTGGGCAATACTATTCAACCTGACTTGGAGGCCGATTTTAAACTTCGTCAATTAAAAAAAGGATATCCTTTTTCTGAAGATTTAACAAACGAAGAGGTTGAGAATATTATTACTCTTGCCATTAAACGTACTGAACAGTACCGAATAATGCGTAACAGCGGGATTTCCATGAAAGAAATCAGAGAATGGTTTAACACACCTAGAAAAGCTAACCTATTCTCGTGGAAAGGTCCAATTGACACCGTAATCTCTCAAAGAGATTCTATTTTATACTACAAAAAATTCTTACGAGCTGGATTTATGGCTATGGAGCCTGGAACAGGTTATGTAAAAGCCTATGTAGGAGGAAACGATATTAAAGCATTTCAGTTTGATGCTGTAACTCAACAAAAGCGTCAGGTAGGATCAACTATAAAACCTTTTCTTTATACTCTAGCAATGGAAGAGGGAAAATCGCCTTGCGATAAAGTTCCAAATGTTAACTACTCATTTCTTGTTGGCGATAAACGTTGGTCACCAAAAAACTCAGACTCTAGAAAAGCTGGCGAAATGGTTACCCTACAATGGGGATTAGCAACGTCAAACAATAATATTTCGGCATGGATTGTTAACGAATACACCCCAGGAGCTGTTGTTAATATGATTCACCGCATGGGTATAAAAAGTTTTGTGCCAGCTGTGCCTTCTATTGTTTTAGGTACTGCCGATTTTTCTGTACACGAAATGGTTGGTGCATACGGAACTTTTGTAAGTAAAGGAATATATACCGAACCTATTTTTGTTACTCGTATTGAAGATAAAAGCGGAAATATTCTCGACTCTTTTGAACCAAAACAATCAGAACCTATCTCCGAAGAGACTGCATACTTAATGATTAAGTTATTACAAAATGTAGCCAAACCTGGTGGAACTGCCTTTCGTTTAAGATTTAAATATAATCTTCACAACGAAATGGGTGGAAAAACAGGAACAACTCAAAACCATTCCGATGGTTGGTTTATGGGGGTTACTCCAAAACTTGTTGGAGGTATTTGGGTTGGTGCAGAAGATAGAAGTGTTCATTTCGGCAACATTTCTCAAGGACAAGGAGCTAACTTAGCTTTACCTATTTGGGGATTGTTCTTACAAAAAGTTTATGCAGATACCGATTTAGATGTTAATTATGGCGATAGATTTACCGCTCCTCTAAATTTTAACTACGATTTAGAATGCGACGAGGGAACAGAGGCTGAACAAAAAATAATTGAAGAAGAAGAGAATCTTTTAGACTAGATAATAGAACTAATAAGTTTTTTAGTATAATCGGTAGCCGGTGCGTTAAATAATGCATCGGCTTCTTTTATCTCTTCAACCGAGCCTGAATTAAGAACCATAATTCTGTCTGAAAAATATTTTACTACCGACATATCATGCGATATAAAAACATAAGTCAATTCAAACTTCTGCTTTAACTCAGTTAAAATATTAAGTATTTGCGCCTGTACAGAGACATCAAGCGCCGAAACAGACTCATCGCAAATTAATATCTCGGGTTTAAGAATTAACGATCGGGCAATACCTATTCGTTGGCGCTGACCACCAGAAAACTCGTGCGGATATTTCCCAAACGACTCTTTAGGTAACCCCACTCTTTCAAGCAATTCTAACACCTCAACCTTACACTGTTCTTTATTTTTATTGGTATGAACAATTAAAGGTTCCATAATAGCATTACCAACAGTTTTCTTAGGATTTAACGACGAATATGGATCTTGAAAAACTATTTGCACTTTACGTCGCAGCTCTTTTAAACTATAATCAGAAATATTACGATTACCAATAGTAAATTCATCGGCCGAATAATTAAGCAAGTTCATTAGCGAACGACCAATAGTGGTTTTACCACTACCCGATTCACCTACTAATCCTAAGGTTTCTCCTTTATATAATTCAAAATTTACACCTGTTAATATTTGTTTTCTATTAACCGATTTTCCGAAAAAACTACTTTTACCAAACCACAGATTCATGTTTCGGATGGTTAAAATAGGCTTATTGGCATATATTTTAGAATGTCGTTTGTTTCTATCCTCAGCTTTTTCAATATTTAACTCCAAGTCAACTTTATTAATAAAATCGGCCACTGTGGGCAATGGAATCGCTCTAAATTTCCTATTAGGCTTACACGCAACTAATCCCTTAGTATAGTCCGATTGTGCATTATTCATTATATGCTGGGCAGTGCCATGCTCCATAATCTTCCCATTTCTCAGAACAAGAATGTCTGTAGCAATACTAGAAACAACATCTAAATCGTGCGAAATAAAAATTATTGAGATACCTAATTTCTGCTGTAAGCTTTTTAAAAGGAGCAATATCTCCTTCTGTATTGTAACATCAAGAGCCGTTGTAGGCTCGTCGGCAATAAGAATTTGCGGTTCACACGATATTGCCATGGCAATCATTACACGTTGCTGTTGACCTCCAGAAAGCTCGTATGGATATTTATTAAAAACCTCCTCGGGCGATGGTAGTTTAACCTCTTCAAAAAGATCTAAAACTTTTTGGCGAGCTTGTTTTGATGATAACGAAAGATGAAGCTGTATCATTTCTGTTACCTGTATACCACATTTTTTTGATGGATTTAACGATGACATAGGCTCTTGAAAGATCATCGAAATGTGACGTCCTCTATACTTACGTATTTCCGACTCACTTAATGTTATTAGATCGACATATTTTTCTGTGAAAGAGTCAAAAAACATAGATTCGCCCGACTTAACTTGAGCATTTTTTGGCAAAAGCTTTAAAAGAGCCAACGACGACAATGTTTTTCCACTGCCCGACTCACCGACAATGCCCAAAACCTGTCCACGCTTTAATTCGTACGAAAAATCTTTTAAAACGGATTTCTCGCCAAAACAGATATTTAAATTTTTAACACTTAACAGAATATCGCTCATTATTAATCAACATTAACTATGCAAAAAGCCTGCGAATAAATTCATCAACCTTACCAACTTTAATAACCTCAATATTTTCGCTTTTAATCTCAAGACCCTTATTATACTTAGAAATAAAAATACGCTTAAAACCAAGTTTTTCGGCTTCGGAGATACGCTGCTCTACTCT
>JAFGOQ010000192.1 GCA_016926405.1 Bacteroidales bacterium | reverse complement strand
CTTTCTGCTTGGTTGTCTGAAGAGCAATCGTCTTCGTCGCAATCGCATCCGCAACCACAAGAATCGCTCTCTAAACCAGCAGCAATTTCTTCTTCAGTAGCATCACGAAGATCAGTAACTTTACCTTTAAAAGAAAGGTTGTCACCAGCAAGAGGGTGGTTAAAGTCCATTTTAATAGTCTCGTCACCAATTTCTAGAATGATACCAGTAAGTTTGTTACCTTCGTGGTCAAGCATAGGAACAGAGTTTCCTACACGGATTGCATTCTCATCAATTTTACCTTCAACTTCGAATACATTTTTAGGGATGTCAATAACATACTCTTCTCTAAAATCTCCATAAGCATCGTCTTTAGAGATTTCAAATTCGAAAGAATCACCAACTTTAAGGCCAGCGATATTTTCTTCGAATTTTGGAAGAAGAGTTTCTGTTCCAAAAATTACTTGTAATGGTTGAATATCAGTTACGCTTTCGATAACCTCGTTTTCGATTGATAAATCGTATGTTAACGAAACAACTTTGTTTTTCTCGATAATCATTTTCTTAATTTTTAATTTACAATGGTGCAAAGAAACGACAATTTTTTTATATAAAATGATGTTTTGTAAATTGATGAACATTGTTAACCTAAACTTTTAATATTTAACCTTCAGTTTTTGCAATAATTTACGCTCCTCAGATATAGCTCCATACATTTACCGATGTTCTGAGCATATTAATCACTATGTCAACTATTAATATTAGGTCAATACCTTCAAGTGGGAATTAAATTGACGAAAGTGTTATCATTACTAAACTGGCCATTGGTATTTTATAAGACGAATATGGTTTTGAACTTAATTTAAATAGTTATGTTGTTGGAATAAATTAATTAGTTATGGATAAAATTATAGAATTTGATAAAGTTATAAATAGTAGACGATCGGTGCGATCGTTCGAAAAAGGATATAAATTAAATAGCGGTGTTGTAGAGCGATCGTTAGAGCGTGCAATAAAAGCTCCTAATAGTAGCAATATGCAGTTGTGGGAGTTTTATAGAATTGTTTCTGAAGATAAAAAGCAGCAATTGGTAGATTTGTGCCTTGGGCAAGAGGCTGCACAAACCGCTTCTGAATTTGTAGCATTTGTTACCCGACCTGATAGATGGCGAGAGAGTAGAGATTTTAATGTAGAAAAACTTAGCTCTATAGATAATGAGTATGTAAAGAAAAAGGTTGGTGACTATTACAATAAATTAATACCTATCCTTTATAACAACGATAAGTTAGGATTGAAAGGAGTTTTGAAAAAGATTTATACTTCAATTACTGGCTTAAAAAAACCTGTGGTTAGAGAGGTTTCGAAAAACGATGTTCGTATAGTTGCTCACAAAAGTTTAGCGTTGGCGGCTCAGAATTTTATGTTGGGAATTACAGCCGAAGGTTATCAAACCTGTCCTATGGAGGGGTTTGATTCTAAGCGAATGAAGAGATTGCTTAACCTTCCTTCGTGGGTTGATGTTTCAATGGTTATAGCTATTGGTAAGCCAAGCAAAGATGTTTTAATAACTCCACAATTTCGAAAATCTCTAGAAAGTGTTTGTTTTACAGTTTAATTAGGAGTTAATAATTTTCGAAAGGTCGAACAGTACTTTGTTTAATCCCTTGGCTTTGGTCTCGTATATGTTTAAAATATATCCGTTGTGGTGTATGGTTTGGTTAATTATTTCATTAATTATTTTTGAATCAATCATCTCTTCTTTTAAAGGTATATTAGACCAAATGCCACCCAGGAACTCAGAAAAATTAACCTCGCCTAATGGTTTTAATATGGCGCTAATTCCCATATTTTTGTTGTTTATCGATTGATATCCGTTTAAAATTTCATTACATGGATAGGTGTTTATAGATGCTTCAGTAAAAAGATGGTAATTGTTCTTTTGCGATGTGATGTTTTCTATATGCCAATCTTCTAATGTTTTAGAGATGATAGATATTATTTGTGCAAAAATATAATCGATATCTTTTTCTGAACTGCCAAATGTTTTTGTTTCGTTGGCTACCAATTTTCTCTCTCGTGATGTTAGACTTTCTTTCGAGATGCTTAATATTTCTTTTGATAGCGATAAAATGTTAATATCTTTTTGGTCAAAACACCACATTTTTATTGCACTTAAAATATTAACTGTTTCAGGAATAAAATCAATATTTAAACTAAGTAATAAGTTTAAAGGTTTGTCTGTTTTGTATTTATAACAAATGTTTATGTGTGGGTGTTGTAACACCGAAATGTCTTTTGGTATATTATTACTTATTGCTTTTATTTTAATAAGTAATTCATCTTTTATAGTATCTAGGAAAGGTGTGAGAAACTTATTGTGATATCCACAATTTCTTTCTGAGAATTGATTTTCCAATATTACATTATTTAAAAGAAATTTTGTGATAATCTCTTTTAGATTTAATGATGAGGCTATGCGTAACGAATTTCCATTTAGCAGTGGTGTTGCCAATGAATCAAAAGCAAAATCGTAATATTTTTCTTTGCTTAAATGGCTGGCTGTATTATTATCGAAAAGTTTTAGTTTGGTGTTTGAGTATTTTAGTTGGTTTTTCTCATTGACAATGAATATGTTTGCTAAGTTATTTTTTTGGTAATCTGCAATCTTATTCAACATTTGCTTGTTTGTATTTTGATTAACTCTTATAAAAAGTCTTAAGTTGTCAGGTTTAATAAGGTTATATGCATCTAGAATAAGTTCGGTAGATTGGTTGAAATATTCATCTTCTAAGTATAAACTACCACCTATAGTTATGGTTGTTTTTACATTTTGGCTTTTTATAAAAGCGTTTTGTACTTCTTTAGTATTGGGATTGCGAATTATTGAGTGGTTAAATCTTCCCATTACTTTTTCATATTTTTGATACGATTTAAAACATGCCGAGTGTTTTATGAAAAACGATTGTAACAGATTAAGACAATATATTTTGTCATCCTCTTTGTTTATGTATTGTTGCAATGTTTTGTCTAATCTGCCAAATGAGGGTTTTATTCCTGTTAGTAAAAATGTTAGATTTATAATCCAAATCGATTGTAATGCTTGTTTAAGAGTAGTTGCTTTTCGGTAAGGAACTTCTAAGCAGTTGTTTGCTATTTCGTTAATGTTTTGTCTTGTTTTTTTATCGGTTGTTTGTTTGGCTTGAATTGAATACTGGTGATAAAGATTTTCCGATAAATCTATAATTGTTTTACAAATAGAAATTGAGGCTTCAATATTTAAAAGCTTATTTCGGTGTGTAGGTTCCTTTTTTTTGCAACTATTTTTAGACGATTCTAATAGAATAATCACTTTTTCTAACCCGTTTTCTACAATAAAGTCAAAGTCAAATAGTCCTAATGTCGAGAAATTATAAAGATTGTCTAAATCTTCAACCTCTTTATTATTACATTTTGTGTAAAGTATCTTTTTTTGTGGAAAGAACTCTTCTGATGTGTAATTTTTTGGATAATTACCTCCCAAATAATCTCCTTCAATATATTCTGCAACACAGTATGTTGATATGTTGTTATTTAAGAATAACTTCGTGATTAGTTTATTGAAATTTATAGCATATTTTGTGGGCGTATTATGACTGCTGTCGATTGTTTTTCTTAATCGGTTTATTGAAGGTGGCTTTGAATAAAAAGCAACATACCCTTCGTTAAGTTTTTTTATAGCGGAGTTCTGCTGATTATGTATGTATTCGTTGCTATTCAAGGCTTTTGTCTTTTGATTAGAACCGTAATTTACGTAAATAGAGTTCTTGTAGCAATATGCTAAAAAGCATTTAGTAATGTTATAGTATAACCTGCCTCTATAACATTAGTAACATGAACAAAAGAAAAAAACACTTTTTCAATATTTTTTTGCATTAATAAGTTAAATTTGTCAATTGCATTGAAAAAAAATAATAAAACCTATAATATGAGTGTAGTAAATAAAATATTGTCCTTGTTTTTAGGGGATAAATCGGAGCGTGATCTTAAGGAGATTTTGCCAATTGTTGAGCTAATAAAATTAGAATTCGATAAGTTGCAATCATTGTCTAACGACGAGCTTCGTCAGGCTTCGCTTAGCTTAAAAGCTCAAATTACTGAGACAACAAAAGACGATCAGGATAGAGTTGATACTCTTAAAGAAAAGCTTAATAAAGGAGAGGTTGCTCTTAAAGAGAAGGAGTCGGTTTATACTGAGATTGATTCTCTTGAAAAACATATTACCGAAACAATTGAAAATGCTCTTGAACAAGCGTTGCCAAAGGCTTTTGCTATTGTTAAAGAGACTGCTCGTAGATTTACAGAAAACGAGACTATTGAAGTTTCTGCAACCAATTTCGACCGCGAATTAGCTGCTACACGTGATCATGTTAACATAAAAGGTGAAAAGGCTTTTTGGAATAACTCATGGATTGCAGGAGGAACAGAAGTTAAATGGGAAATGATTCATTACGATGTTCAGCTTATTGGGGGTATTGTTCTTCACAAGGGAAATATTGCCGAGATGGCAACTGGTGAAGGTAAAACTTTAGTTGCTACACTTCCTGTTTTTCTTAATGCTCTTGCTGGTCGTGGTGTTCACCTTGTTACAGTGAATGATTATCTTGCAAAGCGTGACTCGGAGTGGATGGCACCAATTTTCCAATTCCATGGCTTAACAGTTGATTGTATCGACAAGCATCAGCCAAATTCAGAAGAGAGACGCAAAGCATACTTAGCAGATATTACATACGGAACAAATAATGAATTTGGTTTCGACTACCTTCGCGATAATATGGCTATTAGCCCCGACGATTTAGTTCAGCGTAAGCATAACTATGCTATTGTCGATGAGGTTGACTCGGTTCTTATCGACGATGCTCGTACTCCGCTTATTATTTCTGGTCCTATTCCTAAAGGCGATAAGCAAGAGTTTGAAGAATATAAACCAAAAGTACAACGTATTGTAAATGCTCAAAAAGCTCTTTGTACACAACTTCTTTCAGATGCTAAGCGTCTTTTAAAAGAGAAGAAAAATGACGAAGCTTCTGTTTGTTTGCTTCGTTCATACAAAGGTATGCCAAAGAGTAAGCCTCTTATTAAATTCCTTTCGGAAGAAGGAATGAAAAGTCTTTTAACAAAGACCGAGAATGCTTACATGGCAAACAATAACGAAAAAATGCCAGTTATCACTAACGATCTATTTTTTGTTATTGACGAAAAAAATAATTCAATTGAGCTAACTGATAAAGGGCACGATTTAATTACTTCCGATGTTGAAGATAAAGATTTCTTTGTGATGCCTGATATAGGTTCGGAACTAGCCGATCTTGAGAAGAAAGGTCTTTCTGATGCAGAGAAGTTATCTACTAAAGAAGAATTAATGCGCGACTTTGCAATTAAGTCGGAGCGTATTCATACTGTTAACCAGTTATTAAAGGCATATTCACTTTTCGAAAAGGATGTTGAGTATGTTGTTATCGACAAAAAAGTAAAAATTGTTGACGAGCAAACTGGTCGTATAATGGAGGGACGTCGTTATTCTGACGGACTTCACCAAGCTATTGAGGCTAAAGAAGATTGTACTGTTGAGGCTGCTACTCAAACTTTTGCTACAATCACACTTCAAAATTACTTTAGAATGTACAATAAGCTTTCGGGTATGACAGGTACTGCCGAAACCGAAGCGGGTGAGTTATGGGATATTTACAAACTTGATGTAATTGTTATTCCTACAAACCGCCCTATTGCACGTTTAGATAATCACGACTTTGTATTTAAAACAAAGCGCGAAAAATATGCTGCTGTTTCAAACGAAATTGAACGTTTAGTAGAGCAAGGTCGACCAGTTTTGGTTGGTACTACATCGGTTGAAATTTCGGAATTGCTTAGTAGAACTCTTAAAATGAAGGGTATTAAGCATAATGTTCTGAATGCTAAACTTCACCAGCGTGAGGCCGATATTGTTGCCGAAGCAGGTAAAGGAAAAATTGTTACTATTGCTACCAATATGGCTGGTCGTGGTACCGATATTAAGCTGTCAGCAGAAGTTAAAGAAGCTGGTGGTTTGGCAATTATTGGTACAGAGCGTCACGAATCGCGTCGTGTAGACCGTCAGTTACGTGGTCGTGCAGGTCGTCAGGGTGACCCAGGTACTTCGCAGTTCTTTGTTTGTCTTGAGGATGATTTAATGCGTCTTTTTGGTTCAGATAGGATTGCAGGAATTATGGATCGTCTTGGTCTTAAAGAAGGAGAGGTTATTCAGCACTCAATGATTTCAAAATCAATAGAGCGTGCTCAGCGTAAAGTTGAAGAGAATAACTTTGGTATTCGTAAGCGTCTGCTTGAGTACGATGATGTAATGAACTCGCAGCGCGAGGTTATATATACAAAACGTAGAAATGCACTTTATGGTGAGCGTGTTGACGTTGATATTGTTAATATGATGCAAGACCTTAGCGAAAGTGTTATGGAAGAGTATCATGGAAATATGGACTATGCCGACTTTAACCTTGAGCTTTTACGTCTGTTCTCAATAGAGGCTCCTTTTTCTGAAAATGAGTTCTTGAAAGAAGATGAGTCTATACTTACTCAAAAATTGTATGCTCAAATAGAAGAGACATATCTTCGTAGAGCAAACGATATTGCTCAAAAGGCAATGCCAGTGATTAAGGGTGTCTACGAAAATCAAAGTGGTCAGTACGAGAATATTGTTGTTCCTGTTTCAGATGGACAAAAAGTTTATCGTGTGATTACTAATCTTAAAAAGGCATACGAAACTGATGGTCAAGAGATTGTAAAAGCATATAAGAAAACAGCTGTTTTAGCTACTATCGACGATATGTGGAAAGAGCATCTTCGCGAATTGGACGACCTTAAGCAGTCGGTACAGAACGCCTCTTATGAGCAAAAAGATCCATTATTGATTTATAAGTTTGAGTCGTTTAATCTGTTTAGAGCTATGCTTGATAAGATTAATCGTGCAGTTGTTTCTTTATTACTTAAAGGGTTTATTCCTTTGCAAGAAAATGATAGTGTACAGCAAGCCGAGCAGCGTCGCACTGATATGAGTCGTTACAAAACTAGTCGTACTGATGGTCCTCAGCAACGTCCCGGACAGGATGATAAGCCAAAACCTCAGCCTGTACGCACCGAGCAAAAAATTGATCGTAATGCCGATTGTCCTTGTGGAAGCGGTAAAAAATATAAAAAATGTCATGGTAGAGTTGATGCAGGAAACTTCAGCAGTTAATCAGAGACTTTTATAAAAAACAAAAACCGCCGAAATTAATTTTTTCGGCGGTTTTTGTTTTTATCATATAGTTTATGCAATACACAAACACAATATGATAAAAAATAAAATTCGTTTCTTTGTACTCTAAATATTAGAAATAAATTATGCATACCGACGATATAAAAAAAATAGAAGGAAAAGTTTTGGGTCAACGTATTTCGCATCCCGAAAAATACGATCCTACAATACTAGTGGCAGTTCCACGTAAACCAAATAGAGATATTTATAATATTAGTTCGCCTGCCGATATTTTTATAGGTATAGATACTTGGCACGCCTTTGAATTAAGCTTCTTAACAAATAATGGCCTTCCTGTGGCTGGTGTTGCTAAAATTACTTACGATTGTAATACTCCAAATTTGGTTGAAAGTAAGTCGCTAAAGTTATACTTGAACTCGTTTAATATGACTCGTCTCGGAAATTCTGCTAAAGAAGGTATTGACATTATAAAAAGTACTATAGTTGCCGATTTAACTAAAACTGTTGGTGGAGATGTTAATATCGAAATATTTATATCTGATGACTCTACTGATATTGAATATCATAATTTTCAGGTAATAGAAAATCAGAATAATATTGATAATATAATTTTTGATGCTTTTGAAGAGTCTCCAGAGTTACTTGAAATATTGAAGAAAGAGGAGAATAGCGAACATTTATTAATGTCGAATGTATTACGTAGTAACTGCAAAATTACTCATCAGCCCGATTGGGGAACTGTATTTATTCGCTATTCGGGTTTAAAAGAGGTTTCGCAAGAGTCATTGCTAAAATATTTAGTTTCTTTCCGCAACGAAAATCATTTTCACGAAGAGGTTTGTGAGATGATTTTTAAACGACTCTATGATAAGCTTACGCCAGATGATCTTATGGTTACCTGTGTATTTACACGACGTGGAGGAATAGATATTTGCCCATCGCGCTCGACTCGTAAAGATTGGATGTTTAGAAATTTGACTGATTGTAAAGTATTGACATCGAAACTTCTAAGACAATAGAGGTTGATAGAGAAATAAACTTTTGAAACCTTTTCTTTATAATGGCGTAAAAAACATCGATCGCTCTTTAGAGTATAAATTTTACGATGTGTGTTGAAAAGGATTTTTGTGAGATAGATAGTAGGTTATCCTTGTAAAGAGTTGATTAAATAGTAACATAAAGGTTGTCATATTTTGGCAACCTTTTTTTTGATTATATATAATAGTGAAATTGTAGCAACAATTTAATAATAAAGGGTATTGGTTGTGCTTTTTAGTAGTTGATGAAAAAAAGTTGATTGTTTTTTGAGGATTAAAGTTCGGTTATTATATTTAATACCCTTTTAACCTTAAACCTTATGACTATGAATGCTCATAAAAAACGAAAACTTAAAAAGCAGACTATTTATAATAATGGTGAAGCTTTTAATAAGTATGTATCTGATCTTCGAAAATTATTTGTAAAAATACAATTTGATTGCTCGTATTTAGACTTGATTCATAAGTCTGAATATAGGTATTTCTTTGATTCCAGAATTCGGCTGAGAAGGCCTGAAGTATGTAATGGACAGAATGTTTCTAGTAAAGAGGTTAAGCTTATTTCAACCAATTTACAAAAGTTTATTCGAATGGAAACATGGTATTACGATACTGCTAATACTTGGATTTCTCCTTATGAAATGCAATTACTTGGTCGTTTTATAAGTACTATAGAGTCTTCTGTAAAAAATAAAGAGAGAAAAGAACAATTGAGTTTAGCATTTATTGTTGATGGATCAGAGAAAACCTTTATTAATAAATCGTTTGAATTTTATGCTTTGGCTATTAATAGAGTTGCTCTTTCATTGAGTAATATTCGAAACAAAGTATACTTTATTGGTTTAAGAGTAGCTTCAGTTTATAAAAAAGATCCTCAGTTTGAGTTGATTCCTTTTGTTAGAGTGCTACATGCTCGTGAGATTTCAGTTGTGGTTGATGGCAAAGCCAGACCTGTTTATAGAATGCCAAGAATACAGTTTGGCAATAATTGTGAGTGGTTGAATTTTGATCTTTCATTGTTAGGTAATAATTATAAGGGTGAAAAGCGAATTTTGGATGTATTTATTCAATCTCATGCAATTATTAGGCTTAAAGAACGGCTTGATTTACTAGATGATAAAGCTGTTAATTTTACCTTAATGATGGGTACTGTTATTCTAGATAATATGTTTGTTTATAAGAATAAGATATTATTTCCATTAGAGCTTCATTTTGTAAAAGTTGGTTATTTGTTAGCAAAAGTTGTAGACAATAAACTTATTTTCTCAACATTTTTGTTTATTACACATTCTGATACACCTGAAGGAGATAAACTGCTAAAAGAAACTGGACTCGATTGGAGCGATATAACATTTTGGAAATTAGATAAGCTATCTACATTGCTTAAATTTGATAGTAATAAAAATCCTAAATTGGCTGAGTTTCTCGAGAAGGCAGGTATAAGCAATATTTTTAAGCTTTGTAATCAAGAATTTTCACTTAGTAATATAGAGAAGTCTAGTTATGATGCGCTATATAGTTACATTAATAATGGTGTTAATATCGACAGCGTTCTAAGGAGTGATATTGAAAGTGTTATTGAAGATGTTAAAGATGAATGGAATGAACCTGAGTATTTAAATGTAAGAACATTGGTATAGAATTTATAGTCCTATTGTTTAATACATATTTATATTATACTATGTCACAAATATGGGGTCTTATTTGTTCTTTAAATTGAAAGGCTCTGTAAATACATTGCAAAGTTGCTTATTATAATTGAAATCATTAAAAAACACTTAACTCTTATTTTGGTAATTAATGTAAATTAAGAAAGAATATGTGATATGACGTTTATTTTATAATAAACTATAAAATAATATTTTTTTACAGTGCTTTTTAGCGACAATATTTATGAAAATAAAATTCTTTAGTAGAGCTCATTTTTTTTTATCCTTATGGAG
>JAFGOQ010000191.1 GCA_016926405.1 Bacteroidales bacterium | reverse complement strand
AGCACCCTTATGAAAACTGTGTAAATGGGTTTTATTAAAAAATTCATTTTATACATTTACACAACTATAAATAGAGAAGAGTTACTAAAGTCTCAATTTGTAAGTCAGTTTAAATATTCGAAATCAACCCGACACACTTCCAAAAAGAGTTTAACAACTTATTCATCAGTCAATAGTGTCAAAAAAGTTAAGCCTCATATATAGTTAATAGCTTTTCAACAAACAGTTGTCAATTGCCGCCAGCTCTAGTAAACTTAATACAAGCAGTCAACAAAATTATACTCTAAACTTTACTATCTTCATTGCCCAATAATATTCTGAATAGTTGTTGCTACTCATTGAGTCCTAAAGAGAGTTAAATATTTATTTTTCTATTTAATTCAACAACTTAAAAACAGAACAAAAAGCAGATTATGATAAAAGATATTAGTCAGATAATAAATAATTTATTGTCGTTTTACGACTTTAATAACAAAACCATTGTTTCGGTTGGAGCAGGAGGGGGGCAGTTTATTTGGTACGCTAAGGTTGCAAAGCATGTAATAGCAATAGACAACAACAAAGCGGCTCTTGATAGGTTAAAAGAAAACATATCGATAAACGGATTAACCGACAAGTTCACACTAATACACTCCAATTTTAGCCAGACAAATGTAAAAGGCGATGTAGTGCTTTTTGAGTTCTGTTTACACGAAATGGACAACCCCCAGCGAATGCTACAGCTAGCAAAAAAGGTTGCCAGCCAGGTGGTAATAGCCGATCATGGTGTTAATTCGCAATGGGCCTTTATTGCCGACGAAACAACTAAAGCAGAGAATAGCTGGGCACAAGTTTTAAAAAATCGCACACAAAAATTAGTTACTCATAAGGCCGAACAATATTTTCAGAACTATAACCAATTGTATGAAAAGGTAAAAGTACAAGGTCAGAACTCTATCGACCGAATAAGTAAGTTTAAAGAGTGTAGCGATATTGTTATTCCTATGGAGTATACATTTGCATTAATATAAAACATAAAAGTATGTATTTAATAAGTTCGTGTTTAGTAGGAATAAACTGTAGGTATAATCAAACAAGCACTTTAATTAGTAAATTAAAGCAGATGGTTGACCAGGAAATGGCAATAGCTGTTTGTCCCGAAGTTATGGCAGGAATGGCCACTCCACGCACAAGTTGCGAGATACAAACGCAATTGGGGGTGATTAAAGTTG
Source organism: Bacteroidales bacterium (assembly GCA_016926405.1). Classification (GTDB taxonomy): domain Bacteria; phylum Bacteroidota; class Bacteroidia; order Bacteroidales; family UBA6680; genus UBA6680. The sequence goes on along the minus strand of JAFGOQ010000191.1, from coordinate 2,911 downwards.
TAGATAAGAGTGGGCATGATTACACCCACCTGTTTACCGAAGCTGCCCAAAAAACGCTCGAAATATGTAAGAGTAATAATATAAATACAGCAATACTTCAATCGAGAAGCCCTTCGTGCGGATATGGTAAAATTTACGATGGTAGCTTTACAGGAAAATTAATTGATGGCAATGGCATCACGGCTCAATTGTTACATAATAATGGTATCGAAATATTTACCGATCAAAACTGTTCCGATATATAAACAACTTAATAGTAATGTTGTGGTTGTTATAGGCAAAAATGGGGTTTAAATAGGTTATTCTAACCACCTATTTCATCATGTCTAAAAACACATTATGTGGCATCTGCTTTATTGCTATTTTGCGCCCATAACAGGTAACAGAGAAGAATTAATATAACTGATTATGATTTTCAGATTTTTAAAAGAAATAACATTAAGTCTGCTATTATTAGCTTTAATAAGCTCTTGTAACAACCCAAAATCAACCCAAAATCAAATTAACAATCCCAAAATAGTAACCCTAAGCCTGCAACCTAAAAAAGGCGATACTACTTTTTTTGAACTCGATAAACAGACCCATGTGTTTAAAACAACACTCCAAAATATTGATACCCCTGTTGATAATAGAGAAAGCATTAGCCAGTGGAGGCTCATAACAAATGACAGTTTATATACTTTTCAGTTATTAGATATTCGCTACATAGTTTCAACCAATCCATTATCGTTTATTTTCGATACGCAGTTGGATAGTGTGCAGTTAATTAATAATCTTCCTGGTGAAATATCGTTTGGCAAGCAAACAGCGGCAAAACAGCAAAGGGCTTTGCAAAAACTTAAGTGTATTAAAGGGTTTGCTTTTTCAATTATCAGAGACGATAGCTGTTATTTTCACCCCTCGTTTACAATACCTTTGCAAAAAATAACTGTCGATAATGAATATAATCCAGCTATCGAAATAGATAAACATTTAAACCCTAGTTGTCTACTCTCTGTTTTCGATAAGATGCTACTGCAGCCAAATAATTCGTTTATTGCCGATAGCTTGTACAGCTACCCTTATGGAACCTTTATAGGTTCTAAATTCTCGAATATAAAGCTAAAATATACCTTTAAAACCAATACAGGTTATATTGCAGTGCAAAACACTCTTAATGCCAAAAACAAATTAATAAGTAGCGAATATAGCCAACAGTCATCGGCATCTGTGGTTAAGAAAACTACCTTACACCAACAAATAACAATAAAAACTACTACTAAGGTGCATGCTGTTGTTCGCTTTCAATAGTCACCATTTATTTGTTAAAACATGCAGAACTTATGATTAAACCAAGACTAGATAAATTAATTTCGGCCAAAGAGTTTAAAGACAATTATTGGCTTAAAGAAGAATTAGTAATTTTTTGTAGAAGTGTTGGAATAAATACAACTGGAGGCAAAATAGAGATTGCCAACAGGGTATTGAGATATATTGAAACAGGAGAGGTGGTTAATAAACTTGAGACTGTAGGTAAAACAACAAAATCAAATTTCGATTGGGGTAATGAGCCGTTAGACTCTAACACTATAATCACCGATAATTATAGAAATACCGAGAATGTTCGCGAGTTTTTTAAAGGAGCTATAGGGAGTAATTTTAAATTCAATGTCGAGTTTATGAACTGGATGAAATTAAGTGCTGGAAAAACTCTTGGTAATGCCGTTTGTAAATGGAACGAAATAGCCGAAATGAAGAAAAGCAAAAGCTATAAGACCCAAATAGCCCCACAGTTTGAATACAACACCTATATACGCGACTTTTTAACTGATAATCCTCAATTATCGCTTAAACAAGCTATCCAATGTTGGAAGATAAAGCGAGAAAAGCCAGAGGCAAAAAAATATAACAAGGGGGATTTGGAGTATCTTCGTCACTAACGATTATTATTTTTTAATATTCTGCAATACTTTGTGCAATTACATAAACCAAAAACCTCTTTCTGTTTTATTTGTGAAATTAATACAAGTAGTTTAACCAAAAAACTTTATATAAAATGAATAATATTATAATACGCAAAGCAACTTTAAGCGATGCATTAAATCTTGTTGTTTTAAAACAACAGGTATGGATTGCTACATATGCTACAGAAGGAATTAGAACCGAGTTTTCTAATTATGTTTTATCAGAATTTACACCCGAAAAAATTAAGCAATCAATATTAAGCAGCAGTAAAATAACTTTTATTGCAGAGATAGATAATCATATTGTTGGTTGTGTGGAGATTGATTATAGCACAAAGTGTGAGTCATCTTTAATTACTTATCCTGAGATTACAGTTCTGTATGTTTTAGAGTGTTTTTGTGGAAAGGGTATTGGTAAAAGCCTTTTAAATGAAGCTTTTTTAGAGTTAAAAGAAACAGGTTATACAGGAGCTTGGTTAACCGTATATTATAAAAATTTTCGAGCTATTACTTTTTACAATAAAATAGGTTTTAAAGAGCACGGAAGTACCTTTTTCGAGATGGAAGGGAACCTATACGAAAATAAGATTATGGTTTGTAGTATTTAGATTGTTACCCCTTAATAAGAAAAAGCATATTTGGTATAACTAAAAAACTAACTTAAATAAATATAAGATGAGAAAAACTTTACTTTTTATTACCCTTTTAATATCAAGTATAGTTTATGGTCTAATAGCTCAACAGAACAAGTTAAAAACTATTGGCTATGTCATCTAAAATGGTTGGTTGTGTAATTATCTGCTGATTTAGCTCTTAAAAGTATAGTCATAGAATCTATATCCATATTAAATTCGTCCAGGCATCTGTACCACGATAAGTAGTTGTCTAAATATTTTGTTGCCACTCCATTGAACCTTCTCATCCATCCTTTTAATCTACTGTGGTAGGCATTTACATTTTTAATATGT
>JAFGOQ010000190.1 GCA_016926405.1 Bacteroidales bacterium | reverse complement strand
AATTAAACCATGAAAAAAACAAATATTAAAGTAATATTATTAGTACTTGGAATAATGCTGGCCTTTGACAGTTACGCAAAAAAAACTGTTCATCTTAAGATGAATCTAAAAAAAGGAGCTTCGTACGAGTTTGTGAATAAAATCACTAGCAATATTAATCAAAGTGTTATGGGACAAGAAATAAAAATGATTCAGAATATGGATCTTATTTATACTTGTAAAGTTGAAGATGTATTGTCAAACGGCAACTACTCTATTTCGTATAGCATTACTACTTTAGACATGAATATGAATGTTAATGGTCAGAATATTAGTTTTAATTCTACCGACGATAGCGAAGACAACCCAATAGCTGCAATATTTAAAGAGCTTTCCGATTTTAAAATCTCTTTCGAATTGTCGCCGCTAGGAAAAGTTACCAATGTAAATGGTATTGCTGCTTATTTGCAGAAGATTAATGCTAACCAACTTACTAAAGAGTCGTTAGGACAGTTTACCGACGACAAAACATTTGCACAGTATATCTCGCAGTCGTACGGTTTTTTCCCAAATAAAGATGTTGCTGTTGGCGAGTCGTGGAGTTCGTCTGTTACTATGCCATCGTTAATGAACATGGATATTGTTCTTAACTATAAACTTAATGAGCTTAATAAAAATAAAGCTGTTATAGGTGTAAATTCAGAAATCAATATCAATTCGCCAATAGAAAAAGGGGGAATTAAAATGGATTTATTAGCAAAAGGAACTCAAAAAGGATCAATGCATGTAAATCGTAAAGATGGTTTTATTAACGATTCGTCGATTGAGCAATTGTTTGATATAAAAATGACTATGGACAATCCGCAAAACGGTGAAAAATTAGAGATCCCAATGACTGTTAATACTAAAGTAGAGGTTGTTGTAAATAGAAAATAAGATTACATATTAGAAGTACTAAGTAAAATTCTAACAACATAAAAAAGTAGCCGAATCAAATTAATGATTCGGCTACTTTCTTTTATATCTATCTACAAATGGAATAATTATTCACAACTAGTTTAAAAATTATATATTTATCCGAGAAAAATTAAAAACAACATATATATGAATAAATTAAACAAAGCTTTAAACGAATCGGCCTTCGCCCGATGGTCGGTATTAATACTGGTAGGTTTTGTGCTATCGGCAAACTACTATTTTTACGATGCTTTCTCAACCCTTAAAGGGACATTAATGAGCGAGTTTAGCTTTACAAACACTCAGTATGGAATGTTTGTATCGTTCTATTCAATACCAAACACGTTCCTTTTAATGGCCGTTATTGGTGGAATTATACTCGACCGATTTGGTATTCGTCGCACAGGGTTTAGCTTTGTTTTCTGCATGGCTCTGGGTGCTCTGCTAACCGCGTACGGCGCTTCCTATTATTACAGTAACGGAGGTTTGGGCTTTGCCACAATGGGAAGCTTCTTACCAAATTATTCGCCTCAACTTAAGATGATGCTTTTAGGCAGGTTTTTCTATGGCCTAGGTGCCGAAACAAGTATTGTTGTTATTAGCAAAATTCTTGTTAAATGGTTTAAAGGACGTAATTTGGCTCTTGCCTTTGGTTTAAAAGTTGGTTTTGGCCGATTGGGAACTTTTGCTGCACTACAGCTCTCTCCTATTCTTAACAATGGTGGACAGAGCCTTAGCACAGCTATTTGGTTTGCCGCTTTCCTTGTATTTACTGGACTGTTAGTGTTTATTGTATATATGCTTTTAGATGCAAAACTCGACAAGCAGATTATGCCAGTTAAAGCTAAAATTAAAGACGAAGACAAATTTAAATTTAGCGATATAGGACGTCTATTAGGAAATAGAGCATTCCTTTTTATTGCCTTACTTTGTGTTACATTTTATTCGGCTGTATTTCCTTTTATGGCCTTTGCTCCCGATCTGTTTGTAAATAAATACGGTCTTACAGATGTTGCCAGTGGTAGGATGACATCGTTGCTTCCATTGGCTACTCTTATATGTACTCCGTTGTTTGGCTTTTTAATAGATAAATATGGACGAAGCGCCTCGGCAATGATATTTGGATCAATGACACTCTTCTTAATACATATTTCGTTTGCTTTAACCAACATCTCTCCATATATACCGATGATTATGCTTGGTATAGCCTTCTCGCTTGTTCCTGCAGCTATGTGGCCGTCAATGGTTCGTCTTGTCGACGAAAATAAAATAGGAACTGCTTATGGAATGATGTATTCGATTCAAAATCTAGGCCTTTGGGGTTTCCCATTAATAGCAGGATGGTTGCTTGATTACACCAATCCGGGTAATCCATCGGTTCTAAATTACACCCCTACAATGTTAATGTTTGCAACATTAGGATTATTAGGACTGTTTTTTGCGTTTATGCTTAAGTACACCGATAAAAAACGAGGTTTTGGAGTTGAATTACCTCTAAACACAAGTAAATAATAGAAAATATATTAAAAGGGTGCGTAGAAACAATAGAATAGTAAATATTTGTTCCTGCACACCCTCTATTTATTATAGAGTAAATGTAGCTCCCTTAAAATCCTCAACAAAAAAACGTTTTCCCTTCTGTTTAATTCTATGCCCCTCAGCTATTAATAGCTCAATCTGACTACCTATACCACCAGGGAATTTAGGATTTATCTCGCCATCTTTCTTTAAAGTACGCCAATAGTGAGTATACTGCTCTACTCCTTACTCCTTCTGATGATTTGAATAACCAGCAACAATATTTGCAAAAAGCCCCATGCACAATGGACATGTATACACAGCACTATACTTATTATTAAAATAGTCGCACATTTGTGCTGTTGTAATAACCATTCCCCTTGGCACCGAAGCCATAAGTTCGTTTATCTCTAATGGTGCAGGTATAACCATCTTTCCAGATCCAACTCTTTGAATAAGCTTTTCCGAGTCAATCTCTTTAATTTCGGGTAATCTTTCTGCGTTATTATGCAGCTTTTCGAACCAAGTTTTTTTTGCCATATCTATGTTTATGTTTGAAAATCGAATATAATAAATAGGCTCGTATTATAGGGTATTATCAGACTACCTATTTTAACCAATCAATAGCCTATTTTAGGTCATTAGTTTTAAGTTAAAGAAGGCTATGTTACCTAAAATGGTTGGTTGTGTAATTATCTGCTGATTTAGCTCTTAGAAGTATAGTCAAAGAATCTATATCCATATTAAATTCGTCCAGACATCTGTACCACGATAAGTAATTGTCTAAATATTTTGTTGCCACTCCATTAAACCTTCTCATCCATCCTTTTAATCTACTGTGGTAGGCATTTACATTTTTAATATGTACAATATCCTTTTTCACTATTTCGCCCTTTGATAAATTCAAGCATCCGTGGCGTATGTTATTTTCACTAGTAAATTTCTTGTAAACAGATTTACTGTCACTACACAAAAGAGAATCCTTTGACAGAACACCTATCATATTACTGCTTAACTCTTTTGAATTAAAGCGATTGAGAATTTTGTCGTAAGTATTTTGCGCTCTGTCTCTACCAATAAATACACAAACTTGTTGGTTACTATAACCTCTTAACTTTGTTTTAGCTCCTCGTT
>JAFGOQ010000189.1 GCA_016926405.1 Bacteroidales bacterium | reverse complement strand
TCTGAAACAATTTTATCTACTTCGTATTTTGTTCCTTCTAAAGCTTCGTGAATCACTCTATTTGATACATATCCATCGTATGTTACTGTACAATTTTCAACTGATACTTCAACATTTGAGATGCCATATATTTTTTTAAAGATTCCTTCGAGCTCTTTAGCGCATCCTTTGCAACAGATGCCTTTAACATATATTTTTTTCATTCTTCACATCTCCTTATTTTATACAATTTTATTATATACTGTATACCTATAAGTGTCAACAAACTAGCAGTTTTATCAGACAAATAAAATAAAAATATCAGCGTTAGCTGATAGTAATGGTGGAGGGGGACGGTTTCGAACCGCCGAACCCGATGGGAGCAGATTTACAGTCTGCCGCGTTTAGCCACTTCGCTACCCCTCCGTAATATTTTTCGCTATTACATTATAACAAAACAATATTTAAATTGCAACTATATTTTTCGGTAATATTTTCATCCCATAATATTTACTATAAATATTACTCAACCAATTATAAAACACATAATATTGTGATATAATCAAATCAGTTAAAATAGAGGAGATATAAATATGATTATTGCATTGATTGCTCATGATAAAATGAAACCAGAAATCCTTGATTTCGCAAGAAAATATCGCGAAACTCTTAAAAAACATACTTTAGTAGCGACAGGTACAACCGGTCACAAAATTATTGAGGCAACCGGATTGAACATTACTTGCTTTAGGTCTGGTCCTTTAGGTGGAGACCAAGAGATTGGTGCGGCTGTTGCCAATGGCAAAATCGATTTGATATTTTTCTTCCGTGATCCGCTTACAGCCCAGCCACACGAGCCTGATGTGTCGGCACTTCTAAGATTATCAGACGTATATAAAATACCGTTAGCGACCAATATTTCAACAGCCGAATTAATGGTTCACTCTTTACATTAAAAGCTCTCTAATTAGAGAGCTTTTTACTTAATAATATTAAAGGAATCATCATCTCATCTTTTAAAAGTCCAGCATGAGTAGCCTTATGGACATGTCCAGCGTTTTGCAATCTAAAACTGTACTTATCAATAGCTATTGCAAAGAAGTCTCCTAAAAAGCCTTGTGTTCTAGGGCTTTTTTTGCCTTTACCAAAGATTCCTGTTTCAATAAGTTCAGTGCTTCTATACAAAACAAACTTATCTTTGAAATGTTTGTTGAAGATATCTTGAAATTCATCATGCTTGTCTTCTTTAACATAAAAAGCTGTGGCTCTAGCTTCAATTGATGGTTGATTTCTAAGCAAAGAAGTTAGGTCTGTGTACTCCCAAAGGTTAACTCCTTCGATATCGATTTGTCCATGATCGGCAGTCACAATAACTATAGTGTCTTCAGGCAACATGTTATTTAATTTTATAAAAGCTTTATTGATTTCATCAACATGATTTTTTACAATATCTGAAGTCGTACCATATTCATGTAAATAAGTGTCTAGTTTATCCCAATAAGCATAAATAAAATTGCTTTTGCCATTATGAATTGTTTTTAAAACTGTTTCAACTTGATCTAATATAGTTTTATGTTCTTTAACTCTAAACTCAGGAAAAATCTCATGGGTTAGAATATTAGGATTTTGCTTCTCAATTAACTCATAGATTTTAGTTATTTTGGCAAATTTTTCCGCTACGTTATAACTAAACTTATAATCTTCATTGTAATAATCTTGATTAAGGAAAAATATGACATTTTTATCTTCTTCTTTAACATATTGTTGCCAACCAATCCAAGCTGTATGAGCTGGAGGTAATCCAGTTATTGCTGTGGTTGTAGCGGCTACAGTTGTCGATGGAAAAACTGTTGTTAAATCATCAATGTTTTTATTAAGTAGAAATTTAGATTCTTGAGGATGTTTTTTTAGTATGCCGGTTCCCATAGCGTCAACTAAATAGAAAACAACATTTTTATACTTTCCTTCTTCAAGAATTTTATCAATAAAAGGTAATGAAGTATATTCTGTTTTTACTCCGTAATATTTTAGTATAGAATTGGTTAAATTAAGCAATGAATGACTGTAATCAGGAAACACAATATTTGACATATTAAACCGCCTTTCTTGTTTTAGGTAAAAATTTAACTTTACTATATAAGAAAGCTCCAACTAAAGCTGCTAAAAGATTACTAATTAACATCGCATACCAAATCCCCATAGGACCCAAATCAGTATATTTATTTGCTAATAAAATTAGAGGTAACCTTAGAATCCATAATCTAGTAATGGCCAAAACAAATGATTTCTTAGTTTCACCACTACCTTGAAACGCTGACAAATACACTTGAAATAACGCCATTAAAGGAAGCCCGATACCAATCCAAAAAACATATGTTTTAGCATGTTCTATAGTCAAAACGTCTTCACTAAACAAATGAACAATAATTTCGCTGAATGGTAATAATATCGAGATTCCAATGACCATCATCAATACCGACATTATTATTCCTTGTCGAACAGATTTCTTGGCTCTCGGAACATTCTCCGCGCCTACATTTTGGGCTATATAGATAGCTACAATTGAAGAAACTGCAGAGACCGGGAACATTACTAACGAGCTTATTCTATTACCAATGAAGAAAGCTGCAGAAACATTTGTTCCATATGCGTAAATCAAAGAGTTTAGTATTACAAATCCTACCGCTTGTATTGATTGACCTGCTGAAGCGGGTATTCCTATATCAAATATATCTTTTACTATCGTTTTATTTAAGTGTTTAATATTAAAATTAACAGTTAAACTCTTCTTAGATTTTAATAAAAAGAAGATAACTGCTGGCGTTATAGCAACATGCGCTAAAACAGTAGACAGAGCCGCTCCAGTAACACCCATATTGAATGTTAAAACCAGTAAAGGAGTCAGAATAATATTTAAAACAATTCCGATTGCGTTAATTATAACCGGCGTTACAGTATCTCCTGTAGCTCTTCTCACGGCTTCGAAAGCAAATATCAAGAAAAGTATTGGTAGTTCAAAACTTCTTATCCGCAAATATGTAATTGCGAAAGTTAAATCCGATCCTTCAGCCCCCATTAATTTAAGAATATATGGTGCTAGTGAAAAAGCTGCTATCGTAAATAATACTCCTAAAAACAAAGCTATAAAAACAGTGTTATTAGAATATTTCTTAGCTGTTTCATAGTCGCCTTTACCAACGTATTGACCAATTAAAGCATTACCAGCGACACTCAAGCCCATCCCAAAAGATATAAAAATAAAGAATATTGGCCAAGTTAAAGCTACTGCACTTTGCATTGACGTAGCTAATGAAGTTCCAGCTTCAGTAGTTCCTTCTACCATTCCCAAGAAAATTCCATCGACTATATCATGTAAAGTTTTCAATATATTTACTAAAAACACTGGAAAGCTCAGATAAATAATGCCTTTCCAGATTGGATCTTTATATAAAATTAGTTCGGTCTTCTTGTCTAAAATTGTATTCATGAATTCCCCTAAAAAAGAATTGTGGCGTACTGTAAATCAGTACGCCACTTTTAATGCATATAGCATTTTTAGTTTGAGTGGTGCCGAAAGCAGGAATTGAACCCGCAACCTACTGATTACAAGTCAGTTGCTCTACCAGATT
>JAFGOQ010000188.1 GCA_016926405.1 Bacteroidales bacterium | reverse complement strand
GACATATAGATCAAATAAACACATTACTCTCTACTATTATGTTTGTGGTGCTTAACTGAACCCAAACTCACACAAAGGATCATTCAAAAATCGATAGAGATACTTTATTTTATATAATTTTAGCACAACAAAAGAAAATACCGATTGTTACATGGCATTATATGTATAACTTTGGCACTACTAGGTGTCAGTATAAATTCATCTGATTAACAATTTAGTTTTAACAATAACATGAAACAGCTATTAATATCGCTTCTTATATTTTTAAGTACTGGTTTAACGGTACTTATAACTTATAATAGCTATAAATTAAAAGCTGTTGCAGTAGACATTAACACCCAATCGGAAAACTGTTTTGAATTAGATAACGATATGGACAACAGCTTTTATTCGTTATTTATTCAAACATATAACCCTGCCGATTTAATTAATAACAAACCTTGTTATGCAATTTTAAATTGCACTAAGTATAAACAAGTTTCTTTAAGTGCGCCTTTTCTTCCTCCGCAGGTGTAGTTTAAAAAATCTCTTTCAAAACAGCATTGTTTAGCAATATTATATCTGCAAAACAATCTCATATTATGGGCAAACATTTTTAAATATTTGCCTAAAATTCATTGTATACATATATCAAATTTTAAGAAATAAACATGAGAAATTTCTCGGTAAACAATATTAATACTCGTATTCGAGTAATTCATAAATACAACAAATACACAGGCTTTTATTCGTTTATAGCTAACAGTTTAAAAAAGGCTTTTTGGCCAGCACTAATTTTAGTATTGGCAATAATTCTTTTCGATATTTTTGTTTTAGACATAAGCGATTTGCTAGTAAAAATGACCGAAACCTATTCTAAATTACAAATTCTTAGTCTGTTTTTTATTTCCGAATCGTTATTGGGGTTAATACCACCAGAAATATTTATAGGGTGGTCCGAAAAAACCGACGATCCAATATTAACGCTATCAATTTTGGCCATATTATCGTATAGTGGCGGCATTGTTTCGTACACTATAGGCACCATTATTCGAAAAACAAAATCGCTACAAAAGGCTATCGAGACAAAAATAAAACAGCACATTATTAATATCAGAAAATGGGGCGGATTATTAATAATTGTAGGAGCCTTGCTACCAATACCTTTCTCTATGGTTAGTATTGCAGCAGGAATAATTGATTACAAACTAAAAAACTACTTGCTTTTTGGGCTGCTACGTTTTGTTAGATTTTATATTTATGGAGTGGCAATATTTAGCATGGTTTAACATTTCAGCAAAAACAATGAACCCATTTTTGTAGTATTTTTATTCCATGAAACAAAAGTTGCCAAATATTAGCCAAACAATAATAAACAAAGCAATAGAGATAGGTTTTGATGCATGCGGTATTTCTGCTTCGCGCGAACTTACCGAATATGCCGATAACTTTAACAACTGGCTGGCAAATGGCTACAATGCCGAAATGCAATACATGGCCAACAACATCGAAAAGCGGTTAAATCCTGCTTTACTACACGAAGGAACAAAATCAATAATAACAGTTTTACTAAACTACTACCCTTCGGAATTACAAAATGCTAACACTTATCAGATAGCAAAATATGCTTATGGCAAGGATTATCATTTTGTAGTAAAAGAAAAATTAAACCTACTTGCCGAGTTTATTAACAACAATATTGAACCAATAAATGGACGTGCTTTTGTTGATAGCGCACCTGTTCTTGACCAAATTTGGGCTGTTGAGAGCGGACTAGGATGGATAGGAAAAAACTCGCTGTTGATAAACAAAAAACTAGGCTCGTTTTTCTTTATTGGCCACCTATTTGTAGATATAGAGCTGGAAAATAATAACACACTGCATAAAAACTACTGCGGCTCGTGCACCAGGTGCATCGACAGTTGCCCAACAGGAGCAATTGTTGCGAATGGGATTATTGATGCCAACAAATGTATATCGTATCAAACAATAGAGAAAAAAGGAGAAATTAGTCCCGAAGTGGAAAACAATATTAGCAATAGAATATTTGGTTGCGATATTTGTCAGGATGTTTGTCCATGGAATAAAAAAAGTAAACCAAACAGTGTTGAGCTATTTACTCCTAATCCAAAATTAATTACATTAGATAGGGCTGAGTGGGAAAATATTTCGCACGAATTATTTAACGAAATATTTCGTAAATCGGCGGTAAAACGGGCTGGTTTTCTTAAGTTTACAAACACAATTAAGAGCATACGATCAAATAAATTCGATTAATATTAACTTCATTCAATATGCAACTACATAAGCTTAAAAATTCGGTTTACTTTCTTCCCCATAGCGAAGATACCGACAGACCAATTTTAGGATTAGTAACAGGTTTTAAATCGTCGTTAGTAATAGATGCTGGCAACTCGGTAAATCATGCCCAACAGTTACTTAACCTAAGTGCAAATGTTATCCAAAAGCCAATAAAGCATGTTGTTTTAACGCATTGGCATTGGGATCATATTTTTGGAGCCGAGGCATTTAATGCAAAAATTATTGCCAACAGCTACAATACAAACAAAATAAAAGAACTTTGCAATTTAGAATGGACAAACCAAGCCCTAGATAAACGCGTTGCAAGTGGTGAAGAGATTCCCTTCTGCAGCGAACATATAAAAAAGGAGTTTCCCGACAACAACAGACAAATATCGATAATAACCCCAAATACCACTATTGATGGCACATCGGAAATTGATTTAGGAGGCGTAACTTGTCAGCTTATTAATGTATCGTCAGATCATAACCCTGAATCGACAATTATTTATATTCCAGAACAAAAAATTATGTTCTTAGGCGATATTCTTTATATGGATATGCACAATGGCGACTGGAGTTACACAACCGAGAAAATATATCCATTAATTGATAAAATAGAGGAGTTCGATGTAGACTATTATTTAAGCTCACATCAAGATCCTATCGATAATTTATCGATGCGCAGTCACTTCCTTAAATTACGCCGAATAGGCCGACTAGCCGACACTTACAAAGGCGACAAGGCAATGATGGAATCAAACTATCATAAAATTGCCGATATTTTCGATCAAGAAACAGAAGAGATTATTGATGCTTTTGTTGCAGGGTGGAAAAAAAAGCAATTCGATAGTCATAAAAAGCATCGTATTTAACAAATTGTGCGTGGTAATTCAAAGTATTTGAATATTTTTGCGGTTCGATAAGAATTGACTAAAAGAAAGATAGAAGGAACAATTAATGAAAAATATAAGAAACTTTTGCATTATCGCTCATATTGACCACGGAAAGAGCACTCTTGCCGACAGGTTGTTACAAACCACAGGAACTGTTTCGGACAGAGATGCCCAAGATCAGGTTCTTGACGATATGGATTTGGAACGCGAACGTGGAATTACTATAAAGAGCCATGCCATACAAATGGACTATGAATATAATGGCGAAAAATATGTTTTAAATCTTATTGACACCCCAGGACACGTAGACTTCTCGTACGAGGTGTCGCGCTCTATTGCAGCTTGCGAAGGGGCACTACTAATTGTTGATGCTACTCAAGGAATACAAGCACAGACAATATCAAATCTTTATCTAGCCATTGAGCATGACTTGGAAATTATTCCTGTTATGAACAAAATGGACTTAGATAGTGCTATGCCCGAAGAGGTTGAAGAGCAAATTATTGAACTTATTGGCTGCAAACGCGAAGAAATTATTCGTGCCAGCGGTAAAACAGGTGTTGGTGTCGACGAAATACTATCATCGATAATTGAGAAAGTACCAGCGCCACAAGGCGATCCTGAAGCACCTCTACAAGCTCTTATTTTCGACTCTGTTTTTAACTCGTTCCGCGGAATTGTAGCATATTTTAAAATTGTTAATGGTACTATTTCAAAGGGCGAACAGGTAAAATTCTTTAATACAGGAAAGAAATACGAAGCCGACGAAATTGGTGTATTACGTCTTAAACAAGAGCCACGAAAAACTCTTGGCACTGGTGATGTAGGTTACATTATATCGGGTATTAAAACTGCTCAAGAGGTTAAAGTTGGTGACACAATTACAAGCGTTGCTAATCCTTGCGAAAAATCAATTGAAGGTTTCGAAGAGGTAAAACCTATGGTTTTTGCTGGTGTTTATCCTGTTGATACCGACGATTACGAAGAGCTACGTTATGCTATGGAAAAACTGCAGCTTAACGATGCCTCGCTTACATACGAACCAGAAGCATCGGCTGCATTAGGGTTTGGATTCCGTTGTGGTTTCCTTGGACTTTTACACATGGAGATTATACAGGAGCGCTTAGATAGAGAGTTCGACATGTCGGTTATTACAACTACTCCCAACGTAGTTTATAAAGTATATACCAAAAAAGGCGAACAGTTTGATGTTTATAACCCTTCGGGATTACCAGAGGAAAAACACATCGACTATATTGAAGAGCCAATGATTAAGGCACAAATAATCACTAAGTCGGATTATATTGGCCCAATTATGACTCTTTGTCTTGAGAAACGCGGAACACTAAGAAATCAATCATACTTAGCATCGGATCGTGTTGAGCTAACTTTCGATTTACCATTAGGCGAAGTTGTATTCGATTTTTACGACAAACTAAAAAGTATTTCAAAAGGGTATGCCTCGTTTGATTATCACCAAACAGGTTATCAACAATCGAAACTTATTAAACTCGACATTCTATTAAATGGCGAATCGGTTGATGCTCTTTCGTGTTTAATTCACGTTGAACACGCTCAGACTTTTGGACGTAAAATTTGCGAAAAGCTTAAAGAGCTTATTCCTCGTCAGCAGTTTGATATTGCAATTCAGGCAGCTATTGGTGTTAAAGTTGTGGCTCGATCGACAGTAAAGGCTGTTCGTAAAGATGTTACCGCAAAATGTTATGGTGGAGATATTACCAGAAAGCGTAAGCTGCTAGAGAAACAGAAAAAAGGTAAAAAACGAATGAAACAAGTAGGAAACGTACAAGTACCACAAAAAGCATTTGTGGCGGTTCTGAAACTTGATTAATAATATTATAAAGCTGCCAAAATTAAGGCAGCTTTTTTAATTTTACAGAATGCAATTCATAAAAAACATAAAGCAAAAAATAAAACTTTCGAGCCTTGGCTTCTTAGCCGATAGTAAAGGTATTGAACGCCGATATAATCGCGAGAAAAAGAATTGGGACATACACCTTAATAACACAAAAGAGTTTATTCTGAATTCTACAAAATTGCATTCTGGCACTTTATTGGTTTTAGGTAGCGGAAGACTTTTAGATTTGCCTTTGGAGGCTCTGTCGAAACATTTTTCGAAAATATATCTGTATGATATTATACACTCATCGAAAGCAAAAAAAGAAGTTTCTCAATTTAATAATATAGAGCTCATAACAGCCGATATTACAGGAGGAATGCTAAACGAAGCATATAAACTTAAAAGAAAAAACGGTCAGTTTTTTAGTTATACCAACCACTTTAGTAGTATTAATTTCGAGACCAATTTCAATCCTGATTTCGTTATTTCTCTGAATATTCTTAACCAATTAGATATTATTTTAATTGACTACTTGAAACAGAAAACAGATATTTCGGCTCACGAAATAAAGAAACTTAGAATTGATATACAACAAAAACATTTGCGTTTCATACAACAATACAACCATTGCTTGATAGCCGATATAGAGGAAGAATGGTACGACGATAACGATAAACTAATAGGAATTAAACCAACAGTTTTTGTTGATTTTAACGACTATAAAGAACAAAAAAAATGGTTGTGGAAATTTGACACTTCCACAACCTATTATAGCGATCGAAAAACCTATTTTAATGTAATTGCAGTTACTAATTCATCTCTTTAAGAGAGTAGCTGCGTACCCAATCAATTTCCATTGACGAAGATCCAATATTATTCTCTTTTGTAATTCCCGAGCTAAAAGCAATATACATTGGCTCAGTAGGAATATTTGAAGTTATTGATTTAACCTCCTTATCGTTAATGTACCAGGTTAATTTTTCTGGTGTCCACTCAAATGTGAATATAAAGAACTTATTATCGAATTTCCCTGCATTTGCTTTAAATGCATCGTTAATAACCTGTTCGTTATTTTTAGTTATCATTCCCATCTCAATTTTACCTTTGCTAGCACTTAAGATGTTAATATGTGGAATATTTTTTTCTGCAACCATCCAAAAAGCCTGATTAATAGCATTAGCATTGCTAATCTTAATTTTAGCCTCAAACTTACCATACTTCTGACGGAAACTTTTGCCTGTATTAATTAATCCCGAAGTGTAGTCGAATTTCTTTGGTACGAATCCAAATTTAGGATTCCAAATTAACCCATCGGCACTCTCCTTTTTGGTTGTAATTTTAAGTAAGTTGTTAGCTATAGCAACATTCGATGATTTAAATGCATGCAAATCGCCTTCTATAGAGTACCCCTTATTTAAAACCTCGTCACCCCAAAAATACTTATCACTCCACTTTTCAGAATCAATAGTAGATGCATTAAAGTCGTCTTCAAAAGTAACTTCCCACTTTTCTATCTCGTGAAATTTATTGTTTTTGTTAAGCTTTTTAAGAGTAATTATATCATTATCGCGCAAAAGCTTATTATACTCTTGCAACAATTTAAACTCTTCGGAATTAAGAAACTTACGCTTTTTGCTTCCAGAAAGTAAAGCCTTAAAATTTATAAATCCTTCGGAGTGAATAAATTTTTCTAGTTCTAAAAACTCTGCAAGAACATCAGAGTCTTTAATTTCAAGATAATTTGAATATTCGCTCGATTCAGAAATTCTTGTGTATGCTTTAAAATCGGCACTATTCTTAATTTTATCGAATTCTTGTTTAATTCTAAAGAAATCTGAGCTTTGAAAATCGTCTTGCTTACTAGCTTGAATAAACTCTTGTGAATCGACAATTTTCCACAACTCATTATAATTATCGGCTATTCCCGACTCTTCAATTTTTGTAACAGTTTTAAGATCCTTAGATGATTTAAAGGCAAAATAAGAACGAATAGAACTGTCTTTTTTAAGATCGTTATAACGATTAAATCTTTCAGCCTCTTCAGTATCAGAAAATTTCTGATTTTCGATTTCGTCTTTACGAAGCTTAAACTCTTCGGATAAAACTAACTCGTTTAATTGACTAAATCTGCTGTACTTTTCAGAAGCTAAAAACTCCTTATAAAAATTATGCTGTTTAATAAGTTGTTCTTTCCTTGATTCAACTTTATAAGTTGCAGGAATGGTGTTGAAAAGATTGAAAAGTCCCATATAATTATAATGATTGTTTATCTCTGTGCTGTAAAATTAACAAAGAGTAATTTTACCACTAATTTATCAATTAACCAAATTATTAATAACTCTGAATTACTCCGAAACTATTAGTTTAAATCCTTTCCCGTGAATATTAATTATTTCAATCGACGAATCTTCTTTTAAATATTTTCGAAGCTTGGTAATATACACATCCATACTTCGAGCATTAAAGTAACTATCCTCTTGCCAAATTTGCTTTAAAGCAAAATTACGCTCTAACAAACCATTTTTGTTTTGACACAAAAGTTTAAGTAATTCCGACTCTTTAGTAGTTAATTTATGAGTTTTATCGTTCGATGTAATTGTCTGTTTAATAACATCGAAATTAAAAATACCCAAGTTGTAGTTATTTTGCTCGGTTGTAGCATTACCCTTATTCACCCTACGCATAATGGCCTCTATTCTAGAGATAAGCTCTTCCATACTAAAAGGCTTAGTAATATAATCGTCGGCACCAATATTAAACCCCTCAATAACATCTTCTTTAACTGATTTTGCAGTTAGAAAAACAATTGGTACGTCCGATCCCATAGCTCTAATTCGCTTGGCTAGCGAAAAACCATCTTCTTTAGGCATCATTACATCAAAAATACATAAGTCATAATTAGTCGACGAAAAGCTCTGATAAGCCTCTAAGCCATCCTTTACATGATCAACGTCAAACCCTTTAGCTTTTAAATATTCATTTAATAGCATGCCTAAGCTCGCATCGTCTTCGGCTAATAGAATTTTTAAACCTTTAATACTCATAATTTTTATTGTTTATTGATGAATGGGAAAAATATTACAAAAGTCGTGCCCTCTCCTATTTTACTATCAACCGAAATATTGGCATCATGTAAATCGATAATCTTTTTCACGTAGCTTAATCCTAAACCAAAGCCTTTTACATCGTGTCTATTACCAGTGTGTACTCTAAAAAACTGATCGAAAATATGTTTCTGATCGTCTTTCTTAATTCCAATTCCATTGTCGGAAATAGAAATATAAACACCTCTATCATTATTTTTTGTTGACAGTGTAATAACGAGATTTTCCTTCGAATATTTTATAGCGTTTTCTAATAGATTAGTTATAATATTTACAAAATGAATTTCGTCGGCTTTAATAGTGCAATAGTCGGCTTTAAGACAAGTTTTAATAACACCTCCACTTTGTTCAACAAGCATTCTATTGCTTCTAACAATATTCTCTATGGTTGAATGAACATTTATCTCTTTTTTCTTAAGTTTTATTTCGCCGTTCTCAAGAGTCGCCATTTGTAACACTTTCTCAACTTGCAAACCAAGTCGCTTACTCTCTTTGGATATGATATCACCCATAGATTCAAAATTTTTAGAGTCTGTAGGGATATTATTATCACACATCATTTGTGCAGCCAATGAAATTGTGGCAATGGGTGTCTTAAGTTCATGAGTCATATTATTAACAAAATCATTCTTCATCTCCGAAATTTTCTTCTGCCTAACAATTACACTAAGGGTATAATAAAAAGTAGCAATTATTATAAATGTT
>JAFGOQ010000187.1 GCA_016926405.1 Bacteroidales bacterium | reverse complement strand
CAAATAGAAGAAATCCTAATACAACAAGTAACGGAATAATAAAAAAATCGTTAGCCATAATAAACATCAACATTATTACAGGACATAAAGCAGTTATAATAATTAATGTTGTACGAAGACTTAATTTCTCTGAGACATAACCTATGCCAACTGTTCCAATTGATCCGGAAAGCTGCAAAACAGATAACGATATTCCAGCCAACCAAAGTGTTTCGCCCTGAGAAACAATATATGTAGGTAGATAAAGAGTTAATGCTGATTTCATCCCCGATCGGAACAAATGAAACCCTATTACAAATATTAAAAAAGGGATAAAATCTTTTATATCCTGCTTAATACTCTTTTTTCCATTAACTGATTTTTTTCTATCAATAGATGAAATATCTTTTAACTTAAAAAACAAAATACCTGAAGCTAGTAACCCTATAGGCATTAGTTTATATGTTCCCTCGAGTCCCCAAAACGAGAGGGCTGCAGTAATAACTAGCGGGCCAATAGTTCGTGCCATCTCTCCGCCAAACATATAAAAGCCCATTCCCCTAGCAATTTTCGACCCTGAATATTGCTTAACTAATATTGGAGCAGGAATATGAAACAGTGCTGAACTTAAACCCGAAACAAACAACAGTATTAATAAAACTCCAAGAGTAGGCGAAAGACCCAATAAACTCATAGAGGCAGCAGTTAATGCAGGTGTAAAAATTACTAAATAGCGTAAGCATATTTTGTCTGCCAACAATCCAATAAAAGGATTAAAAAACGTTGGAACTTTTCGTATAACATCTAACAATCCTACCATAGACAACGAGATACCATATTTACTTATTAAAAGCGGTATCATGGGTGCCAAAAATGCACTATAAACATCATGAAAGAAATGGCTTATAGAGATTGTTATTACTTTGCCTGAATAGAATTTGTTACTCATTAAAAACAAATGTTTATTTATTTAAAATAGAGCACCATAAAATACGATGCTCTACCAACTAAAAACTAAGTTATTGATTATTTATCGGATGCAAGAACCTGGTTATACTTATTGTCTTTGAAATTAGAATAAGCCACTAATACCGAAACCTCGCCAGCCTGAGTAAACATTTTTATATTGGCTTTATTTAATACTTCAAATGCTTTAGGCCCCATGCTGCCTCCTGTAATTACTACAGAAGCCTTTTGGTTAATAGCTATTTGTGCTGCGTTTATACCTGCTCCGTGTCCAGCATTTTGGTTTTCCTCGTTCGAATAATATGTTAGTTCGTCGGTCTCTTGCGAATAACAAAAGAAACCTTTTGCTCTACCATATTTTAAACTAATAATAGAATCCCATCCATCGTTATTTTGTACTGCAAATATTATATTCATGTTTCTATTTTTAATGATTTATATTTTTACATTTTAAAATCCTGTTAAATAACAATTTGAGTATTTACTGAACTCCAATTTTTATCTTATCCCAACATTTTGCAAGGTTAGTCTCTATTACACTTTTGGTTGCATATTCAACAACTGTTTTTCCAGCTGTAATAGCTTTTGTAAATACATTATCGTATGGTAGCTCTGTTAGTAACTCAATATTATTGCTAATTAAGAACTCTTTAATCTGATAAGTTAACTGGGTGTTCAAATCGCTTTTGTTAATAACACAACCCATTTTAATATTAAACTTTTTAACAAGTTCCGATATTCTACTTAAATCGTGATAACCCGAAACAGTTGGCTCTGTAACTATAACAACAAAACTAGTTCCTGTAATAGATGCAACTACAGGGCATCCTATTCCTGGACTACCATCTATAATTATATACTCAGTATTTGTTTCTTTAGCTATTCTTTTTGCCTCTTGTCTAACTTTTGTCACCAACTTTCCAGAGTTCTCTGCTGCTATCTGCAATTCGGCATGAACAAGTGTATTATTCATTCGCGAATTTGAAATATGTAATGATCCCGTATGACTATCTTCCATCTTAATAGCTCCCGAAGGACAAATTCTGGCACAATATCCACAACCTTCACAATCAATTTTGTTAATAACATAATTATCGTTACTATTTGAAATTGCCTTAAACCTACATATACTTTGGCACAAACCACAATTTGTGCATAACGCATTATTAATAGAAGCTGTTTGTCCGCTAAAAAACTCCTCCGAATGTGCTAAATCGGGCATTAGTAATAAGTGCATATCGGCAGCATCAACATCGCAATCGGCAATAACAGCTTCATTACCTGCTAAAAAGGCTAACGATGCTGTTACCGAGGTCTTTCCTGTTCCCCCTTTTCCCGAAATGACAACTATCTCCTTATTCTTCATCGGTTAATTCTATTTATTGCTTGGTAAATTAATACTAACTGTTCTTTTATAGCAGGTATCTTATCGTAAAGTAACTCACCTTGCGAATACAAACTTGCCGCCTGTCGCATATTAGGTATCTTCCCAATTATTTGAATATTATTCTCTAAACAATACTGCTCAACTCCATTGTCTCCTATACCGTATCTGTTAATAACAATTGCAAATTCTCTGCCCAATTCTTTAACAGTTTCAACAGCCAATTTTAAATCGTGTAATCCAAATGGAGTTGGTTCTGTTACCAATATTACAAAGTCGGCATCTTTTATAGTTTCAATAACAGGACACGATGTTCCAGGAGGCGAATCGAATATTTTTATTATCTCATCCGAAAAATTGTCCTCCACATATTCTATTGTCTGTTTTATTAACGGAACAGCCGAAATCTCTCCAATATCAAGACGGCTCTCAATAAAAGTTAATTTATCATTGTTCGGCAAATTCCCTGCCTGTTGATAGTGTTTTAAAACGCCCATTCTTTTATCAACCATTGGTAGAGCTTGCTCTGGACAAAGTTCGGAACAGGCAAAACACGAGTGGCATAATTCCGAGAATATCAATATTGTATTAGGAAGTTGGGCAATAGCATTAAAATTACAGATTGTTTTGCACTCTCCACAAAGAGTACATTTGTTTGAATCCCAGACTGGAGTTGCTCTGTATTTATATTCATCCTTTAGTATGTCGCCTTTAATAAACAGACCCGAATTTGGTTCTTCTACGTCTAAGTCAACAAGAACAACTTGCCCATTGGAATCGTTAGAAATTGTTTCACTAATATACGCAGCCAAATTTGTAGACAAAGTGGTTTTCCCTGTTCCTCCTTTACCACTTGCTATAGCTATCTTCATCTATATTTTATTTTATGTTAATTGTTTAAAATTATCTTTTCGCATCAATAAGTGTGTCGCGTAAAGTGCTTACTAGTAAATAGTATTCATTAATGTACTTTTGTAAAAAATGATATTTATACTAAAAAACACCTACAACATTAGAGACATGGCAGTGCCTTGTCTTTAACACAACTACCAACAAAAACATCGAATGGCTACAAATTACACTTATAGATATAATTACATTAGTAATCTATTTGCAGCATGTATTATCACTTGTTTCAAGTGTTCTGTTTAAAAAATCGGAAACTAAATCAGCAGGTGCTTTTATAGGTACGCCTATAAAAACATTAATTTTATGAGTATAAAACTGTGCCATTGCACGCTCTCCCATTCCACGCGATATAATATCGGTAACTCCCATATTTGCTAATAGCGTAGGTAATAAACCAGGCCTTTGTAACTTAGGTGTTACAATTTCCTCGCTTACAATAATGTTCTCGTTAATTTCGTATATATGGAATTGCTGTGTATAACCAAAATGAGTACTTAATTCTCCATCAATAACAGGAATAGCTATTTTATTCATTGTTTAAATTCTTTACGATTATGCTTATATCTGCATAGTTATTCATACAGGCATTAATAAAAACAAGATGTTCAATAAAATAATCGACTACTGTTTTATTGCGCATCTTGTTTAAAAAATAGAGTTAATCACCTCTATTCTGTTTACCTAATCCTTGACCCTTTCCTTGTCCTCTTCCTTGTCCACGACCTTGTCCTCTTCCTTGTCCTCTTCCTTGTCCTCTTCCTTGTCCTCTTCCTTTCACATCAGAACTATTTTCCTTGTCATTTTCTTTCGAAGAGCAATTTCCTAGTCCACGACCAGTTTTTGATCCTTTACCTTCTGGGCCTGTTCCATCTTTGTTTGGCATAATAACCTCCTTTGTTAAAATTAACTTATTCAAAGTTAGATACACTGCTGGTAAAAACATAAAAGATAAGCTTCTAAGGGATTAACAAAAAGCTGAATATATATCAATAAAAATATTGATGTGTAAAAACAAACAGAGGTTTTAATACTGAAAAACAAACAAATAGAAAACTAAACAATATAAGGTGTGCACTTCTATAGATGGATAGTTTTATTTACTCATAAAGAACATTATTAAAGTACAGATGCAAAAAAAACCGAGGTTTTCAATTTCTTGAAAACCTCGGTTTAATTATTATTTCTTTCTTATAAATATCGATATTGGCACACCTTTAAAATCGAAAGCTTCTCGAATTTTGTTTTCCAGATATCGCTTATAAGGCTCCTTAACATACTGTGGCAAGTTGCAGAAAAATGCAAAAGCTGGCGCATGTGTTGGTATCTGAGTAACATATTTAATCTTAATAAATTTACCCTTAATAGCTGGTGGTGGATATTTCTCAATAGCCTTTAGCATAACTTCGTTAAGTGTAGAAGTTGAGATTTTACGAATACGATTCTCGTAAACATCCATAGCAGCATCAAGAACTTTGCTAATACGCTGTTTCTCGGTAACCGAAGTAAATACAATAGGAATATCATTAAAAGGTGCAATACGACGCTCAATATCTTCTTGATATTGCTTCATTGTATTAGTCTCTTTCTCTATTAAGTCCCACTTGTTAACAACCAAAACAACTCCACGTTTATTTTTAATTGCCAAATTATATATTGCCAAATCTTGAGCTTCAATACCACGAGTAGCATCCATCATTACAATACACACGTCAGAATCTTCTATAGACTTAACGGCACGCATAACAGAATAAAACTCTAAGTCTTCGTGAACTTTCGATTTCTTACGAATACCAGCAGTATCAACAATTACAAAATTATGATTGAACTTGTTATAATGAGTATGTATTGAGTCGCGAGTTGTTCCAGCAATGTTGGTAACAATGTTTCTTTCCTCTCCAATAAGCGAGTTAATAAACGACGACTTACCAGCATTAGGACGACCAATAACAGCAAAACGAGGAAGTCCTTCTAGTTCATCTTTCTCCTCAGGTTTAGCTGCTGGTAAAAGTTTAACTATTTCGTCAAGCAATTCACCTGTTCCCGATCCATTAATCGACGATATACAGAAATACTCACCTAGTCCAAGTCCATAAAACTCAGTAGCAGCAACCAATCTATCGCCATTATCAACTTTATTAACAACAAGCATAACAGGCTTTTTCTGACGATGTAGAATATTTGCCACAGCCATATCCATGTCTGTTATTCCATTCTCAACATCAACAACAAAAGTTATAATATCAGCTTCAGATATAGCTAAATCTACTTGTTTTCTTATTTCTTCTTCGAAGATATCATCAGAATTAATCACATATCCACCAGTGTCGATAACAGAGAAATCGCGACCATTCCAATCACTTTTTCCATAATGACGATCTCTTGTTACGCCCTCTGTTTCGTCAACGATGGCTTGTCTTCTTCCAACTAGTCGGTTAAAAAGTGTTGATTTTCCGACGTTTGGTCTTCCTACTATTGCAACTATTGCCATAATATTTTTTTTGTAGGTATTTGTTTAAATTAAAAATTAGTTATTAGGGAATAGAACTCCGTTATTAGATCTTTGAAATTGGCAACTTAACATTTGCACCAACTAATAACTATCCGTTATACCCAAATTGCTTAAGCATGTTGTCCTTGTCGCGCCAGTCTTTCTTAACTTTCACGAAGATTTCAAGAAATACTTTTTTGTCAAAGAAAATTTCCATGTCTTTTCTTGCCTCGGTACCAACACGCTTTAGCGAAGCTCCTTTATGACCAATAATTATTCCTTTTTGCGAGTCGCGAATTACATTAATAACTGCACTCATATGAATAATCTTATCATCTTCTTTAAAAGACTCAATCTCAACCTCAACAGAGTAAGGAATCTCTTTTTTGTAGTGAATCAGAATTTTCTCGCGAATAATTTCTTGAGCAAAGAAACGCTCTGTTTTATCGGTAAGTTGATCTTTGGGATAAAAAGGAGGATTCTCTGGTAAAGAGTTAATTATATTATTTAGAAGAGTATCTAAATTAAAATTTTCGGTAGCCGAAGTAGGGATAATTTTTGCTCCAGGAAGCAATCCCTCCCACTTTGTTACCATTTCGTTTAACTCTTCTTCGTTACATAAGTCAATTTTGTTGATAACAACAATTACACGCTCGGTGTTGCCTTTTATCTTATCAAGATACTCTTGATTCTTATCGGCTGTCTCTTTAACATCGGTAACGTAAAGAATTGTGTCGGCATCAGAAATAGCTGTATTTACAAACTTCATCATCGATTCTTGAAGTTTATAATTAGGTTTAAGTATTCCTGGGGTGTCTGAATAAACAATCTGAAAATCCTCGCCGTTTACAATACCTTGAATACGATGACGAGTAGTTTGCGCTTTCGACGTAATAATAGAAAGACGCTCACCAACCAAAGCATTCATTATTGTTGATTTTCCAACGTTAGGATTACCAATTATATTTACAAATCCGGCTTTATGTGCCATATATACTTTTTTATTTAATAAATGGGAAAGATAATAGTTGCTAGTATTTAGTTATTAGTCATTAGAGATATTTAGAACAATATCCAACTTATCTCTAGCAACTAATAACTATTAACTAACAACTAATAAATCTATTGATATGCGTTAGCTTTTAATGCTGAAATCTCTTGATTAGTAAGAAATCTCCACTTGCTACGCGATAAACCTAGTTTAGTAAGACCAGCAAAATAAACTCTGTCTAATCTTATAACCTTGTAGTCTAAATGATGGAATATTCGACGAATAATGCGGTTTTTGCCCGAGTGAATCTCGATACCTACCTCCATTTTATTGCTTTCGTCAACATACGAAATATCATCGGCATTAATAAAGCCATCCTCCAAATCAAAACCTTCTTTTATCTTAAGAAGATCTTCTGGAGTAATCTCTTTATCAAGATGAACATGATAAATCTTTTTCTTATTGTATTTTGGGTGAGTAAGCTGCTTTGTCAATTCACCATCGTTAGTGAGCAATAATACACCTGTAGTATTTCTGTCTAAGCGACCTACAGGATAAACACGCTGATGAATTTTACCTTGAACTAAGTCGATAACAGTTTTTTTAGCATTCGGATCGTCAACAGTTGTTACAAAATCCTTTGGCTTATTCATAATAATGTATGTTTTGCTCTCTGGCTGAATCTCGCTACCGCGATATTTAACTACATCGCCAGGCTTAACACGCATACCCATTTCTGTAATAACAACATCATTAACAGTTATATGACCAGCCTTAATATACTCATCAGACTCACGTCTAGAACAAAGCCCTGTATTTGCAATATATTTATTTAAGCGCATTGGCTCAGTAATTTCTGGCCCTGGCTTAGGAATAAATGGTGTTTTTGGCTTATTACTATTATTACTCTTAAAATTTTGACGAGTGTTTGGTCTATTGCCTGCTGTTGCTCTTTGTCCATAAGGACGTGGGCTCGACTGACGATTCTGATAAGGACGGCTCTCACCACCTTCGCGGTTGTATGGGCGCGCAGCTGGTCTACGTTCAGAACTACCACCTTCGCGGTTGTATGGACGTGGATTTGGGCGACGATCGCTACTACTATTCTCGCGACTATACGGACGTGCTGATGGTCTACGTTCCGAATCACCACCTTCGCGGTTGTATGGACGTGGATTTGGGCGACGATCGCTACTACTATTCTCGCGACTGTATGGACGTGCAGCTGGTCTACGTTCCGAATCACCACCTTCGCGGTTGTATGGACGTGGATTTGGGCGACGATCGCTACTACTATTCTCACGACTATACGGACGTGCAACTGATCTACGTTCCGAATTTCTATCCTCTCCTGTTCTAGGACGTGGATTAGGTCTTCGATCGTTACTACCATTCTCACGACTATATGGACGTGCAACTGGTCTACGTTCCGAATTTCTATCCTCTCCTGTTCTAGGACGTGGATTAGGTCTGCTAGGGTCTATGCGTCCACGCGCAGTACTTAGCTCTTGTGCCGTGTTGGTACCTTCATTTCGATTGCTGTTGTAGCTTCCCGTTTGTCTGTTACTGTACGGTCTTTGGTCGCTCTCGCGATTGGCTCTATGACGATTCTCACCGTTATTAGTCCCATTGCTTTCTGACCTCGCTTCTGAAGAAGAACTATTATCCTTCTCGTCGCTTGGTCTTTTCTTAAAAAAATTTAGTACCATGTTTACTGTTAATTGTTTTTAATAAATGTTAATTAGATAATTACTCTTATTTTATTAGCCTGCAAATTTATAAAATATAGTGTAACGAATGTAAATAAAGCTTTTAACTTTTTAGTTTTATAGGTGAATAGCTATTATTTAGTGACTAAATAATTTAAAATTACAGAGTTAATAATTATTCATTAGTTATTTACGTTACTAAAAATACTTTTTATATTTTTGTTACACTTCAAAAAAAGATAATTTACAAAAAATATGGCACTAATAAAATCAATTTCAGGTATCAGAGGTACAATTGGTGGAGAAATAGATAATAATTTAACACCATTAGATTTAGTGAAATTTACTTCGGCTTATTCGCAATGGCTTAAAGCAGATGTAATTCACAACAAAAAACTTAAAGTTGTTTTAGGTCGCGATGCTCGTATCTCTGGCCAAATGGTTGAGAACATTGTTGCTGGAACTCTTATGGGAATGGGAATTGATGTTATTAATATTGAATTAGCAACCACTCCTACCGTAGAATTAGCAGTTACTCACTACAATGCTGATGGTGGAATTATTCTTACAGCTAGTCATAACCCAAAACAATGGAATGCACTAAAACTTCTAAATAACAAAGGCGAATTCTTAAATGCTGCCGATGGAGAAACAGTACTTGAATTAGCAAGCAAAAGTGAAATGCTATTTGCTCCTGTTGACGAATTAGGTAAAGTGGAAGTTGTAAACAATTTTATTGATGTTCATGTACAAAAAGTTCTAGATCTTAAGCTAGTTGATATTGATGCTATTAAAAAGGCTAACTTCAAAGTAGCAATTGATTGCGTAAACTCGGTTGGTGGAATTGCTATACCTGCTATGCTAAAGGCTCTAGGAGTTGATAATATTATTGAATTATACTGCACTCCAAATGGCGAATTTCCACATAATCCAGAACCTCTACCAGAACACTTAACAGAAATTTCGGAGCTTATTAAAAAGCAAAAAGCCGACGTTGGTTTTGTAGTAGACCCCGATGTTGACCGATTAGCAATTATCAACGAAGACGGATCGATGTTTGGCGAAGAGTACACTCTTGTGGCTGTTGCCGACTATGTTTTATCAAACACTCCTGGTAACAGCGTTAGCAATATGTCATCTACACGAGCTTTGCGAATAGTTACAGAAAAACACAAAGGAAATCATACAGCATCGGCAGTTGGTGAAGTAAATGTTGTTGCAGAGATGAAAAAACAAAATGCTGTTATTGGTGGCGAAGGTAACGGTGGTATAATTTATCCTGAATCGCATTACGGTAGAGACGCATTAGTTGGAATAGCACTTTTCCTAAGCCATTTAGCAAAAACAAAGCTTAAATGCTCGGAGCTACGTGCAAAATACCCCGACATGGTTATCTCGAAAAACAAAATTGAGCTTACTCCTGAAATTGATGTTGATATGATTCTTGAAGAGATGAAAAAAGACTTCTCAAACGAGAGAATTAACGATATTGACGGTGTAAAAATTGACTTCGAAAACGAGTGGGTTCACCTGCGTAAATCAAATACCGAACCAATTATTAGAATTTATGCCGAAAGCAAAGATGCACAATCGGCCGATGCTTTAGCAAATAAAATTATTGATAAGATAAAATCGAAGATAAAATAGGTTGTTAAACTATTATTTAAATCAAAGCTTGTTGCAAATGCAGCAGGCTTTTTTGTTAAAAAAATATAATCAGAATAATTTTATAAGAAATAATTAGCTCTACAACATTAATAATTTACCATCTTTAACATTAAGCACATTAAACTAAATAAAACACATATTGTCTTACCCAACATTAAGAAATTACAAACAAACCAAACACCCATTAAAACTAAGTTTTCACGCTAAAACTTGATTTAACTGGAAGCTCAAAATGACACTTAAAATAAATTAAACATATGGATAAAAAAACTATTTACTACTCGGCTGGAGCCGTAGTATTATTAATTGTTGCATATCTGATTTTTGGACGATCTTCTGCATCAGATGTTAAAGAGTTATACTCAAAAGTACAAACTGGTCCTTTCGAGGTTATTGTCACAACCACAGGAGAGCTTAAGTCCGAGAATTCACAAGATATTGAAGGACCTGCTGGTCTTGGAAACAGAGATTTGCGTATTCGCGAGATTAAAATTCAAGATTTGATACCAGAAGGTACTGTTGTTGATTCGGGTGCTTATGTTGCTACTCTCGACAGAGCCGAAGTTATGGTTAAGTTAAAAGATATTGAAGACGAACTAGAAAAAGTACAGTCGCAGTATGTTAAAACTCAACTCGACACAACAATCAAACTTCGTGAATACCGCGACGATATTATTGTTAAAACTTACGCCTTAGAAGAGGCCGACATAAAACTTGAACAATCGCGTTTCGAGCCACCTGCAACAATACGTCAGGTTAAAATTGATTTAGACAAAGCTACTCGATCGCTATCTCAGGCAAAGAAAAACTATTTGCTAAAAGTTAAACAAGCTAACGCAGATATGCGCGAGGTAGAGATTAATCTCGACAAACAAAAGCGTCAGAAAGAGACAATGATGGCTCTTATTAAAGAGTTCAGAATTTATGCTCCTAAAAAAGGAATGGTTATATACCATAAAGAATGGAGCGGACAAAAACGTAAAGTTGGTTCATCGATAAACCCTTGGGATTTAACTGTTGCTACTCTTCCCGATCTTTCGAAAATGATCTCAAAAACTTATGTCAACGAAATTGATATTAGCAAAGTTAAAAAAGGTATGATTGTGAATATTGGTGTTGACGCTTTTCCTGATAAAGCATACACTGGTGTTATTACCGAAGTTGCTAATATTGGCGAGCAGATGGCTAACTCAGATTCTAAAGTATTCGAAATTATTATTAAACTTGATGGTAGCGACTCTATTCTTCGTCCTGCAATGACAACAAGTAATTCAATAATTATTTCGCAAAGCGAAGAGGTTAACTATCTACCTATCGAAGCGGTTAGACGTACCGATACTTTAGATTTTGTTTATACAAAATCGGGCAAACGTAAGGTTATATTATGCGGTGCTTCTAACGAAAATAATATTGTTATTACTAAAGGTTTAGATGCTGGCGAAACTGTTATGTTATCGGAACCTGAAAATCCAGATAAATTTCCTTTTGAAGGTTTAGAATTATTGAACGACACAGCAAATAGCCTTGTAAAAAAAGAAGATAACAAATCCAATTCATCGAGAAAAGGAACAGTGGCAAATCGCTAGTTATTATCTATTTATTAATTATCTAAAATTAAAAAATATGAAGCGATATATGCACGATGTTCAGATTGGTCTGGACTCCTTAATGTCAAACAAACTAAAATCAATTCTTACTGCTTTAGGAATTATTTTTGGTGTTGCTGCCGTTATTAGTATGCTGGCTATTGGAAATGGCGCTCAGCAAGAAATACTTAAACAGATTGAAATGGTAGGAGTTAACAACATTGTTATAACTCCAATTCTTGAACTTAAGGCCGAATCAGACGATAATTCTACCGAAAGCAACAATAAGAGTAAAAAGTTTTCGCCTGGATTAACTATAAAAGATGTTGAGGCTATTAAGCAAATTATTCCATCGGTGAAACGTATTAGCCCCGAAATTGAATACAGTTCGTTTGTTCTTAAAAATGGAAAACGAGAATCATCAAAGTTGATTGGTGTTACAGAAGATTATTTTTCAATATTCAATCTTAAACTACAAGAAGGAACAACTTTTAAAAAACGTCACGAAATTGTTGGCTTACCTGTTTGCGTTGTTGGTGCAAACATTAAGGTTAAATTTTTTAATAACGAAAGCCCAATTGGAAAACAGATTAAATTTGGTCACGTATGGCTAACAATAATTGGTGTTTTAGAAAAAAGTGCCAATGTTGATGTCTCTGCATTCGAAAATCTTGGCGTAAGTGTTGCCAACGATAAAATTTACGTTCCTGTTAAAACAATGTTGATGCGTTTCGAAAACAGAGCGTTGATAAAAACAGGCGAAGGAGGAATGACCTTTTTTGGAGGAGGTTTTATGATTTCGAGTGGCGCCAACAAAACAGAATCTAAAAAAACTAATCAGCTAGATAAAATTGTTGTTCAAATCGACGAAACAGATCAACTAAAATCATCAACCGAAATTCTTGGAAACATGTTTTTGCGCCGTCATAATGGTGTTAAAGATTTCGAAATTACTGTTCCCGAATTATTGTTAAAACAACAACAAGAGACAAAAAAAATATTCAACATTGTACTTGGTGCAATTGCTGGTATTTCGCTTATTGTTGGAGGTATAGGTATTATGAATATTATGTTCGCCTCGGTAATGGAACGTATTAAAGAAATTGGAACACGTTTGGCTATTGGTGCAACTAAAAAAGATATTGTTGCTCAGTTCTTGTCCGAAGCAATTCTGATAAGTGTTACTGGTGGGCTCATAGGAGTTATACTAGGCGTTGGATTAGCTCAGTTTATCTCCTATTTCTTTGAGATTACAACAATAGTATCTGTCTTATCGGTATTTGTAGCTTTTGGTGTTTCTGCTGCTGTTGGTGTTGTGTTTGGATACTCACCAGCAAAACGTGCAGCCGAGAAAGATCCTATTGAATCGTTACGATACGAATAAGTAATAGAAAGTTGGAAAACTCTGAATTTGTAGTAAGAGCTGTCAGTGTTTAAAAGAAACACCAATATTACTAAATCACTATTTTACAAATTTACTTATGAAGAAAACAACCTATATAATATTATTCTTTTTTATTACTGTTGGGCTTTACGCTCAGGGCGATGTTAAGAAAAGTTTTACTCTTGCCGATGTAATTTCATTGGCTAAAGATCAGAGTCCCGATGCAATTGTAGCAAAACACCGCTTTAGAGCAAGTTATTGGGAGATGCGCTCATATAAAGCCGAATTGCTACCTGCGCTAACTCTAAACGGAAGTTTACCAAACTATCAGCGTAGCTATTCTCGACAATTTGATAATGGTAAAGAACAGTTTTTCGAGCAAAACAATATTTTTACTCAAGCTGGTTTATCGTTAACTCAAAACATTGGTTTAACAGGCGGAAACATTTCGGTTACAAGTAGTTTAGAACGAATAGACGATTTAAATGCCGACGAAAAGTCGTACTTATCGAATCCTGTAATTGTTCGATTAGAACAACCTATAAATGGCTATAACGAACTTAAATGGAAACGAAAAATTGAGCCTAAAAGATACGAAGAAGCCAAACGATCGTTTGTTAGAGATATGGAGCAGGTTTCGTCAAAGGCTGTGAAATATTTTTTCGATCTTATGGTAGCTCAACAAAACATGTCTATAGCCGATGTTAATCTTTCTAATGCCGACACCCTTTTTAAAATAGCCAAGGGACGATACAACATAGGAACAATAGCCGAAAACGAACTACTTCAAATGGAACTTAGTTTTCTTAACGCTGGAGCCGATGTTAACGATGCAAAAATTCAGTTAGAATCAAATAAATTTCGTCTACGATCGTTTTTAGGTTTCAATAACAATGTAGACATTGAGTTAATTATTGAAGATTCAGTGCCCTCATTTACTGTTGATTTCGAAAAAGCTCTTTCGCTAGCTTTAGAAAAAAGTCCAGAAGTAACAGCTTTCGAGCGACAAATTCTTGAAGCCAAAAGAGACGTTGCAAAAGCTCAAGCACAACGAGGAATATCTGCCAATTTATTTGCGTCATTCGGTTTAACAAAACGCGATGATGAATTTAAAAATGTATATAATTCACCCGAACAGCAACAAGGCATTAGACTTGGTGTATCGCTTCCTATTTTAGATTGGGGAAGAGGACGAGGTAGAGTGCAGATGGCTAAGTCGCAACAAGAACTTATTAACACTGAAGTTGAACAAGGAAGAACAGATTTTAAGCAACGTGTTTTTATCGATGTTATGGGATTCAACATGCGTAACGATCAAGTTCTTATTTCGGGAAAAGCAGATACTATTGCTCAAAAACGATATATGGTAACAAAGCAACGTTTTTTAATCGGTAAAATTAATGTTACAGACCTAAACATTTCTCAAACAGAAAAAGACAAAGCTAAAAATAGATATATAGAAAGTTTGAGAAGTTATTGGGATAGCTATTACAACTTAAGAAAACTAACACTTTTTGATTTTGTTGAAAATAAGGATATAAAATACGACTACACAAAAATTGTAGATTAAGACATAAAGCTCCGGATAACCCGGAGCTTTTTTATTTGTGGGAAGTGTTCAATATTCTGTGTCACGGATATTTTTGTTGTTTATAACTTTTTCTTTCGGACTCAATTTCTAAAAGCCTATCAGATAGAATTCGAAGATTAATTCTTATTTTATTTTGACAAGTAAAAATTGTTAATTATTTCTTTACAAAACCAACTTTTAATACACTTAAGAATTAGGTTCTCAGCATATACATTACTAAATTGCATGCTTTAAAATTTATCCACCTCAGAGCTAACAATAATATTACAAAAAATAAGACTTTGCTTCTTATCGGTAATGTAAATACAACATAATGAAAGATTACGATCCATATATGCACACAGCCGAACATGTGTTAAATCAAACCATGGTTAGAATGTTCGGCTGCGAAAGAGCTTTCTCAAGTCATCTAGAAAAAAAGAAATCGAAAGTTGATTACAATTTTAACAGAGAATTATCTGAATTAGAAAAAGAAGAAATAGCAAAACAGGTAAATTCAATTTTAAAACAAGGTTTGCCAGTTAAAATTGAATCGATGCCAATTTCAGAGGCTTTAAAACAATTCAATCTTAGCCGACTGCCAAAATCGGTTAACGAAGAACTACGGATAGTAAGAATTGGCAACTACGATGCTTGCCCATGCATTGGAAATCATGTTGAAAACACAGATGTGGTTGGCGAGTTTATTCTTGGAAACTGCACGTTCGAAAACAACATTTTACGAATACGTTTTAAACTAAAGAGATAACCACTTTTTTATTTATTGTCATTAAAAAAAGGCAAAATGCAACAATGTAACAATGTGTCTTTTATCAAATGCTAATAAATTTACCAATAACAAAAATTTAACATGAATACCGTTTTTTGAGGTGTAAAAGCACAATTTATTATGACAAGTGTTGATAATCGCTTAGCTAAATAATTCTTAGTCTCAAAAAATATGATATATTTGCGGATTATTGGAAACAAACAAGAAATGTTTTATTAAATCATAATACAAAATGCAAAATAAAGGAGCGATAAGATTGTTCATAATTGCACTTGCATTAGTTAGTATTTACCAGCTTTCATTTACATGGAAAGCTCGTCAAGTAAGAGACGAAGCGGTAGAATATGCTAATGGCGATGTAAAAAAAGAACTTTATTACTTAGATTCAGTATCAACTGAGCCTGTTTACAACTTTTTGTGGATGCGTAACTTCAACTACAAAGAGTGTCAGGCTAGAGAAATCAACTTGGGTCTTGACCTTAAAGGTGGTATGAACGTAACCCTTGAGGTTTCGGTTGTTGAGATTATTCGTGCTATGTCAAGCTACAGCACCGATGAAACTTTTGTAAAAGCGTTGAATCGTGCTAAAGAGCTTCAGAAAGATAGTCAAGATGACTTTGTTACACTTTTTGGAAAAGCTTTTAACGAGATTGATGCTAACGCAAAACTAGCAGCTATTTTCAACACTGTTGATCTAAAAGATAAAATCAGTTTTAATTCAACAAACGAAGAAGTTTTAAAAGTTATTCGTCAAGAGTCGGAAGCGGCTATCGATAACTCTTTCAACATTCTACGTAGTCGTATCGACCGCTTTGGTGTGGCTCAGCCAAACATCCAACGCCTAGAGACTTCTGGACGTATTCTTGTTGAACTTCCTGGTGTTAAAGATCAAGAGCGTGTTCGTAAACTGTTACAAGGAACTGCAAATCTTGAGTTCTGGGAGACATACGAAAACAACGAAGTTTATCCATATTTAGTTTCTGCAAATAACAAAATTAGAGAGCTAAACGAAGCTTCTGAAAAAATTGAGGAATCAAAAGAAGTAGCTACAGAAGAGGTTAAAGCTGAAGCAAAAGAAGAGAACGAATTACTTTCTCAACTTGAAGGTGAGAGTGCTGATTCTACTAGCCTAGCTCAAGCTAACATCGCTAAACAAAATCCTTTGTTTTCGCGTTTTCAGCCTTACGGACCACAACGTGGTGGTGCAGCTATTGGTGTAGCTCATTATAAAGATACAACTACTGTTAATCAGTACTTAAAAACAAAACAAGTAAGAGCTTTATTCCCTCGCGATATGAAGTTCTTTTGGGCTGTTAAAGCTATTGATGGCGACAAATCGGAAAGTATTTTCGAGCTTATAGCTATTAAAATTACTAGCCGCGATGGTCGTGCTCCACTTGATGGTGGTGTTATTACTAACGCACGTAGTGAATTTGCTCAGAACAAAGCCGAGGCTGAAGTTTCTATGAGCATGAATGCTGAAGGTGCTAAAGTTTGGGCACGTTTAACTAAAGAAAATGTAGGTCGTTGTATTGCTATTGTTCTTGACGATTATGTATACTCATACCCTCGTGTTAATGCCGAAATTACTGGTGGAACATCTTCTATTTCTGGTGGTAACATGAGCATTGAAGAGGCAAAAGACCTTGCAAACATTCTTAAGTCGGGTAAAATGCCAGCTCCTGCTGTTATTATCCAAGAAGCTGTTGTTGGACCATCACTTGGTCATGCTGCTATTAATGCAGGTATGAACTCGTTCCTTATTGCTTTTGCAATGGTTCTTCTATACATGGTTCTTTACTATAGCTGGCGCGGTGGTGTTGTTGCAGATATTGCACTTCTTGCCAACATGTTCTTTATTCTTGGTGTTCTTACATCGTTTGGAGCAACATTAACACTTCCTGGTATTGCCGGTATTGTTCTTACAATTGGTATGTCGGTTGATGCTAACGTACTTATTTACGAGCGTATTCGCGAAGAGCTTGCTGCTGGTAAAGGTATTAAACTAGCTATTAAAGATGGTTACAAAAATGCTTACTCGGCAATTTTCGATGCTAACATTACTACATTCCTTACTGGTTTAATCCTTTTCTTATTCGGATCGGGTCCTATTAAAGGTTTTGCTACAACTTTAATGATTGGTATTGTTACTTCGCTTATTACTGCAATTTTTATTACTCGTTTAATTTTCGAATGGCAATTAACTAAAGAGTATACAATTAAATTCAGTAATAAGGTTTCTGAGAAATTCTTCCAAAATACAAATATCAACTTTATTGGTAAGCGCAAAGTTTTCTATGTTATCTCTGGTATTTTTGTTTTCCTAGGAATTTTAAGTTTAGCTACTAAAGGATTAAATCCTGGTATCGACTTTACTGGTGGACGTACTTACGTTGTTACTGTTGACGAAGAGGCAAACACTGTTAAGATAGCTAATGCTCTTGAAGGTCAATTTGGACAAGCTCCTGAGGTTAAAATCTTCGGTGACAAAAACCAAGTTCGTATTGTTACTAAATACAAAATTGAAGATTCAGCTCCTGAAATTGATCACGAAGTAGAACAAAAACTTTACGAAGGTCTTAAGCCAATGATTAAAGATGGTGTTACTTTCGAATCGTTTATTGAGAACTATCGTCAGAGTTCAGAAAAAGTTGGACCAACTATTGCCGATGATATTAAGAAAGAAGCTGTACTTGCAATTGTTTTTGCTCTTCTTGTAATGTTCTTATACATCTTAGTTCGCTTTAAGAACTGGCAGTTTGGTTTAGGTGCTGTTGTTGCACTTATCCACGATACACTATGTGTTTTAGGATTATTCTCTGTTTTAGATGGTATTGTTCCTTTCTCGTTAGAGATTGACCAGGCATTTATTGCAGCAATTCTTACAGTGGTAGGTTACTCAATAAACGATACTGTGGTTGTATTCGACCGTATTCGTGAGTTTATTGGTCTTCACCCTAAGCAAGAGCGCAGAGAGATTATGAATAATGCGTTAAACAGTACATTAAGTCGTACTTTCAGTACTTCGTTAAGTACATTCGTAGTATTACTTGCAATCTTCTTATTTGGTGGTGAAGTAATTCGTGGATTTGTATTTGCATTATTAGTTGGTGTTGTTGTTGGTACATACTCATCGTTATTTATTGCAACTCCAATTGTTTACGATACAATTTTAAGAGGCGAAAAAACTCGCGTTCTAAAAGGAAAAGGTCCTAAAGCAAAATAGTTTTAAGGATTAAAATATTTTCACAAAAGGCTGTCTCTCGCATGAGACAGCCTTTTTTATTTACACGTACAATTTAATTATATTACTACATCGGGTAACAATCGCTTTTTATAAAATAAACTTCAGTTTAATT
>JAFGOQ010000186.1 GCA_016926405.1 Bacteroidales bacterium | reverse complement strand
TTATGGTGGTTTTGAAACCTTTGCCGAGAATCTTGTATATAATACCGATTCAGTATTTAACTGGGTTGTTTATTGCTCAAAAAGTGCCTATAAGAAACAGGTAATAAGTTCAATTTTTAACAATACGAGATTAAGATATTCTTCTTTTTCGGCAAATGGATGGCAAAGTCTTTTTTACGATTCAATATCTATTCTTAAGAGTATACGTAACTCCGATTTAATTTTTGTTTTGGGAGTTTCTGGAGCATTTATCTTTCCTTTTGTAAAGCTATTTTCATCGGTTCCAATTGTTCTAAATCCTGATGGCTTAGAATGGCGTCGTCGTAATAATCGTTCGTTGTGGTGGCATACTCTTAGCTTTTTGTATCGAATAGGGATTAAAAGCGCAGACTATGTTGTTTGTGATAATGAACTAACCGCCCGATTTGTTAGTAGATTATTTAAAAGGGAAACTATAGTAATTGGATATGGTGGTGACACAAAATCAATTATTCGTTCTGAGAGTGAAGTTGAATGTTATTTTGATATTCCAAATAATTATGATCTTACCATTGCCAGAATTGTTCCAGAAAACAACATACATATTATTCTCGAGGCGTACTCAAAAATAAGTAATAGGAATATTGTAGTTATTGGTAATTTTGAGAATTCTAGCTACGGACGAGATCTTAAACATTTATTTAAAGAATACAGTAATATATTTCTTATAAGCTCTATTTACGACGTAGAAGAACTAAATAGAATTAGAGATAATGCCAATTTATATATTCATGCCCATAGTTGTGGAGGAACAAATCCATCACTTGTTGAAGCTATGTATCATAAGAAATGTATAGTTGCTTATGATGTTCTTTTCAATAAAATTGTAACTAATTATAGAGCTCTTTATTTTAAATCGGCTGACGATCTTATCTCTTTGATCTTAAATGTTAATGAAGAGCAGATTGGTGAAGTTGAAAAGGCCATGTTTTCTATTTCAGAAGAAAAATATACATGGAAAAAAATTAGCGATCAGTACACTCTCTTTTTTAATAAAATATTACAAGAGAGCTAAGTCCTTTATCTTGTTTTATAAATTCCGATATCTCAATTTCTTTAACTAAGAAGTTGGCTCTTTTTACAATCTGTATTGACTTTTGCGCCGATTTTGGCATAAAAACAAAACCTCCGTTAACAAAAGTATTTGCTGCAAATCGCTCTTCTTTTGGTAGAATTATTTTTCGATAATTTGAAAATTCGGGAGCTTTAGACATCTCATCGGATACTAATAGAATGTTTTGTCCAATATAAGATATTTGAGATTTTAGGTACAGTGAGCTGTTGTTTATTATTTTTTTGACGTTAAATCCTTCGTTTTCTATAATTTTCTTTAAAGCTAAATAACCCATCTCATTCGTTTGTCCACCTATAGCAATGTAAAAAGTATCATTTATTTTCAGTATATCGCCTCCTTCTACTTTTGCAGGTAGTTGAATTTTGCCTATTACATCGAAATTTTCGCAGAAATAATCTTCTAAGAACTGTTCTCTATTGTTTTCTTTTGGGTTAAATGAATTTAAAAGAATGCACCTTTTGTTTACAAATAATACATTATTTTCGATAAAATGACTCGTTGGAATGTCGTTATTTGAAGGAAGAATGGTTACATACACGTTAATTGATGTTAAAGCAGAGACTAAATTATTGTGTTGTTTAATAATTTCTGTAGTAGTAATAATATCATTATGTTGGCCGTTTGTAGGGTTAGGAGGTATTCTTACTATTGCTCGCTTATACATGGCTTTTTTGTTATTTATAACGTTAAATATAGTGATCTTTGTATTAATATTACAATATTGTTTTTCATATCTTTTACGCAAGATTTTTGTTTTTTAAGAGTCTAACAAAAACTATGAGTGATTTAGAGTTATTAGAAGGTATTAAGAATAACGATCAAGCAGCCTTTAAGTATTTTGTTGAAAAATACCAAAGACTGGTTTATCGTGTGGTCTTTAATATTGTTAACGACCCTGATGATGCCGACGATATTACTCAAGATGTATTTATAGAGGTTTACCGAAACATTTCAGATTTCAGAGCCGATTCGAAGCTTTCTACATGGATGTATCGAATTGCTACTAATAAAGCGCTAAATCTTTTAAAAAAGAATAGACGAAAAAATCTTTTCCAACGAATAGACTCTTTTTTCTATTCTGATGACGACAAGCCAGTGCAAATTGCTGATGAATTCATAAAGGAGCCCAGTAATGGCATCGAACAAGATGAATTAACTGCAATACTTAGAAAAGCAATATCTTCTCTTCCCGACAATCAAAAAATAGCTTATACTTTACATAATATTGATGATTTAGCCTATAACGAGATTTGTGAAGTAATGAACCTATCTCTATCGGCTGTTGAATCGTTGATTCATCGGGCAAAGAAGAATTTACAAAAAAAATTAGCCGAATATTATCATTCATAGCAAGTTATTCGGAAATTGATTGTCTAAAACACATAAAATGTTTGAAATGAAATGCAATAAATTATACAACGAGATTAAAAAAGGGCGCTTTATGGTTACAGATAATAATAATTCTGAATCGGGCAATAACCCTATTTGCAATTGTAGCGATTGTAAAAGTTTATTAGTTTTTATGCATAAAAGTTTACTGATAGACAATAATAATATTGAGGTGAAGCCTTTTCTGTATACTCGAATAATGAGCAGAATGGAAAATCACTCCGTTAATAAGAGAAAGTCATTTCAGTTTGTTTTGCAACAAGCTTATGTAATTATTCTCATCTTGTTTTGTGTAGGAGGGGGCATAATTGTTGGTAATATTTCGTCTGATAAAATTATATCGAATAATGAAACTTCGGTTACAAAAACGTTAAACGAGAACTTCTTTTTTTCTGATCTTGAGGCTGAAAACAATGAGTTGTTTTCTGAGCTAGAGTCAAACAACTAAAATAATTGTAGTATGAAAAATAATAGAGTGTTAAAATTTGCAGTAATATTTTTTACAATAGTGACTATTATAAATGTTTCTGCTGTAATTACTATTCTTTCGACCACTCAAAAGCAAAAACCTGAGCGCTCTGATTCTAGAGAGAATGTTTTTAATATAAATAGGTTGAGTAACGAATTGAACCTTTCGGATATTCAAGCACAAAAGATAAAAGAGTTTAAATTAGATTATAGAAAACGAGCCGAAAATATTCATGAAAAACTTCGTGAGAATCATAGTTGTTCGCAATTGGCTATTACTTTAAATAATCCCGACTCTTCGGTGTTTTTTGGAGTTATTGATGAGTATGGAGAACTTCATAAAAAGATGAAGCGCGAGAGTATTCGTTTTATTCAAAATGTAAATATGGTTTTAGACTCAACACAACAGAGTTTATTCAAGAAATATATTAACGAGTCGGTGAGTTGTAAAAGGAATATGAGAAAAGATAGAAAAGGACGTAATAAAAAGATTAAACATTAATAATTTTTACCCTGTTTCCTATAAAGGCTTTTATTGCATATAAACAATTTGATAAAGGTAATTCTATAGTAAGTGATTGCTGAAGTTTCGAAACAATCCTTTCGGAAACTTTTATACCCGAAATTGTAAAAATTTCAATCTTTCTCACATCGTTAGTATATCCCCAGTTTATTTCGATGGTTGAATTGTAGTTGTTTATTTTTGCTGTTAATATTTCCGATGAATTGTCTAATAGCCTTGAAGGTTTCTTTCTTGTAATTATTAGTTCTCCTATAGTTTTCATACTCCGATATTTCTATTTATATGAGCCTTTTTAGCCAAATGTTATTAAATGTAAAAAAATAAGATGTGGAGTGCAAGTTTTTAACTCTTACGCTGTCAAAATAGATGTAAACAAATTAAAATTAATTATTATGAAAAATTCAAAAACACTAGTATTAGTAATGTCGGTATTGTTTTTTGCTTTTGCATCATTTAATGCATCGGCTCAGAGAGGTCAGTGTTGTGCAAAACAGCAAATGGTTCAAAAAAACGATTGTTCGAAGGTGATTCCTAACCTGTCGGAAGATCAGAAAGCTAAAATAGATAAGCTTAGAACAGATCACTTGGATGCAGTGAAACCTTTGCGCGAGAAGATGAAAGCGAATAGAGAAATGCGCAGAAAATTAATGTCGGACGATAAGCAAGATCAGGTTGCCATTAATGCAAATATCGACGAGCATGCTAAATTACAAGCTCAAATAATGAAACTTAGAACTAAACATATAAGTTCTGTTAGGAGTTTGTTAACAGACGAGCAGAAGGTTGCTTACGATGCTCATCATGCAAAGAATAGAAAAGCAGATTGTTGCATGGGTGCTAAAAAAGGTATGAAGCACAGAAAAGGAAAAATGATGCAATAATAGTTAGTGATTAGAGGGTGTCTTTTTTTGACACCCTCTTTTTTATTCTATTAGTGGAACTACATACATTAATATCTTACATCTCTTCAAGTTCTTGTCTCAATTTTTTTGTGAATTTTGATACAATTAAATTGTAAGAGTCGTCAATCCATTGTTTAATCTCTTGGTTTGGAATAGTACCATCTAAATAAATTGAATTCCACAGCTGTTTGTTTAAGTGATAACCAGGAATAACAGCATTATATGTTTCGCGTAGTTTAATTGCGAAGTCGGGGTCACATTTTAGGCTTACCATGGCATCGCCGTTAAGCGATAGTATTGCAAACATTTTGTTCATGACTTTAAAAACCAATGTAACCTCGTCAAAAGGAAAACCTTCGGTGCATCCTTTTTTACTAATACAATATTCTCTTACTTCTTCAATGTTCATGGTTAAAAGTTTGGTGTAATGGCCTCTTTATAATGTCTTATCTCGGCTTTATTGTTGTTTAATATTACCAATATTACATCAAAGCGAACTTCGCTTTCGATGTTTTTCTGATTTATGTAGTGGTTTGCTCCATTTATTAGGTGGTTGTTCTTCTTGTCGGATATACAATCTTCAATGCTAGAGCTGTAGTTTCTGGTTTTTACCTCTACAAATATTAATATGTTATTTTTAGTAGCTACAATATCTAATTCCTTTGAGGCAAATCGCCAGTTTCGATCAATAATTTTATAGCCATGTTTTTCTAAATAATTACATGCTATATCTTCTCCTGTTCTACCTGTCTTTATTTTGTCACTCATAACTTATTATTGATTGACTTTCGCTTACATTTAGCGAAATTTCTCTTCCCATATTTAAAGCAATATTTGGTTCTACATGACCAGATTGTAACCCAAAACAGATAGGAATATTTAACTCCCGACCAATGTTATGAATAGTTTGTTCGGCACTAAATCCAAAGGGAATAGTATTATCGTTCATGTCAGACATTCCTCCAACAATGAGACCTTTAATGCTACGAAGTATTCCCGAAAGCTTAAGGTTCATCATTATTCGGTCGATGTGATATAGGTACTCGTCTAAATCTTCAATAAATAGAATACACCCTTCTAAATTTTGTAATAGCGATGTTCCAGTTAGCGAGTATAATATCGATAAATTACCGCCAATTAATTTCCCTTTGCAGTTTCCTGTAATATTTAATTCATGAGGGGTTAAAACAATATTGTTAGTTTTACCTGTTGCCAAGTTAAAAAGCGATGTCACCGATTCGGATTGTGCCGATTTCATATTTATTGGCATTGTTCCGTGTATAGATTCTATGTTTAGAACATTGTTTATGTATGAGTGAAAAACCGTAATATCGCTATATCCAATAATCCATTTGGGGTTGTTAATAAAGTTATTCCAATTTAGGCCTTCAATTAACTGAACAGAACCATAACCTCCTCTAGCAGCTATTATAGCTTTTACGTTAGAATTGTCTAACATCTGCTGAAAATCATTTGTTCGCTGTTCTGCTGTGCCCGAATATTGGTGGTAATTACCGAATAAATTATCGGATAAAAGAACTTTGTATCCTTGTTGTTTTATTATCTCAATTGCAATTTCAATATCACCGATAGATACTTTTCGTGCTGGAGCTACTATACCAATTGTATCGCCAGGCTTTAGGTATGGAGGTTTAATCATTACTAAATTTGTTTATGCTAAAATTACAATATTTATTTCAACTTGTAATATTGTAAATTTCTATGGTTTGAAAACATACTTATTTTTACCGCTTTAATTTAAAATAGCGAAGCTATATAAGCTGTGCTTTGTTATTCTATTTTAAAGGATTCTTATTATAAACTGAAAAAATCATATTGTTAGAGCTCTCGGTTTTTTTTTTGTTCTGAGGTACACAACATTAAACCCAACAGGTTTTTAAAACCTGTTGGGTTTGATCCATTGCCGATGGGAATAGTGCATTCCTAAAATTGGTTTGATACATATTTGGTGAATATTGTGCGCTTTGTATTAATAGATTAACTAAAAGTATATTGAATGAAGAGACAATGAATGCATGCCTTGT
>JAFGOQ010000185.1 GCA_016926405.1 Bacteroidales bacterium | reverse complement strand
GGAACTTTAATTTTTCTGAACTACCTCCGATT
Organism: Bacteroidales bacterium; assembly: GCA_016926405.1. Lineage (GTDB taxonomy): Bacteria > Bacteroidota > Bacteroidia > Bacteroidales > UBA6680 > UBA6680. The sequence goes on along the minus strand of JAFGOQ010000185.1, from coordinate 22,327 downwards.
ATAATTTCTAATATTCGGTTTAAATAGTTTAGCAATTCACGGTTTCTTAGTTTTTTGATGTTGAATTTGATCATAATTGTCAGTTTTTGGTTTTAAAATCGACTTAAAAATTAATATATAACAAAGTGGATTGCAAATGTTTTTATAGTTTTTTTTAAAAGAAATGAAATTAAGTCTCAAAACACACGGTTTTAAAAGAAATTACAAATCAAAGACTTGATAATATTTGATTGTTAAGTCAGTGTTTAACCGTGATTACTTATGGAGCTGTAGAGTTGCAATTAATAATTTTGCAAACTTGCGACAAATAGTTATTGCTCGGTTTTTATTTGTTGATATTAACTTGTGGAAATACTTTTTGTTATCTATTTTATTAGGCAATAAGAGCTATTACTTTTATTAAAAAACAACAAATAATTATTTTTTAATTGAACTACGATTTTTATATGAGCATATTCCTATATTCGCATATTATTTTTAATATTAACAGAAAATTATTAAACAATATACTTATGAAAAAAATTGCAATTCCAACAGATGGCGGAAAAGTTGATAGTCATTTTGGTCACTGTCAATATTACACAATAGTTACTGTAGGCGACGATAACACAGTATTAACAACCGAGCGTATGGATTCGCCACAAGGATGTGGATGTAAATCGAATATTGCTCCCATTTTGGCTAATCATGGAGTTGAGGTTATGCTATCGGGAGGTATCGGACAAGGTGCTCGTAATGTTCTTAATAACGCAGGTATTGAAGTTTTCAGTGGGTATAGCGGAGCTATATCGGAGGTTGTTGAAGATTATCTTTCGAATGGCTACAAAGGCCAAAACGATACATGTGCGCATAACCACGATCATGGTCACGACCACGATCATCAGTGTGGAAATCACTAATTCAAAATATCGACACATATAAGATGTGTCAGTGAAACGATTAAAAAAAAAGAGGCTGCAATTAAATTGCAGCCTCTTTTAATATGTTATGGTTTGCTATTATTTAAGTTTAGCAACCTCTTGCTCTAGTTGAGTAACAAGATTGTCTAATTGGTTAATGATAGCTAAAATAGGCTCTTTTGTAGACAAATCAACACCTGCTTTTTTAAGCTGATTCATTGGATAGTCGTTTCCACCAGATTTAAGTAGAGTGATATATTTCTCAAGAGCAACCTTACGATCTTTTTTCTTGCCAGTAGTTACTTTGTTGTATATTTCGGCAGACGATGCAAAACATGTAGCGTACTGATAAACGTAGAACGGAGAGTTGTAAAAGTGAGGTATACGAGCCCAGAACATGCTTGGCTTGTTGTTGTCTTTTACAAATGCATCGCCGTAATATGCTTTGTCAAGGTCGTCGCAAATAGCTGAAAGACTCTCGGCAGTGATAGGCTTACCTTGCTCTGCTAAAGAGTGTGCTTGGTATTCGAAATCGGCAAACATAGCTTGTGCATAGAAAGTACCAGTTATTCCTTCGATAGCTTGCTGAAGAAGAGCAATACGCTCGTGTGGATCTTTAGTATTACTAAGCATGTGGTCTAACATCAATCTTTCGTTGAAAGTAGATGCTACCTCGGCAACAAAAATAGTGTAGTTGTGAGTAGAGAAAGGTTGATTTTCGCTAGACAACATTGAGTGAAGAGTGTGACCAAGCTCGTGAGCAAGAGTAAACACATAATCCATTGTTCCGTTGTAGTTTAATAACATGAATGGGTGAACACCATATACATTTATTGAGTATGCACCTGAACGTTTTCCAGGAGTTTCGTAAACGTCTAACCATCCATTAGCAATAGCTTTCTTAATTTTTACATTGTAATCTTCACCTAGAGGTTTAACAGCTTCTACAACCATTTCTTTAGCCTCGTCGTATGGGTATTTCTTTTCGAAATCGCTAATAGATATGCGGCTATCGTATCCGTGGTAGTCGCCTTCAAGATTTAGAATCTGAGCGCGTACTTTGTGGTAACGCTGAAGAGGAGCAGTGTTCTCTTTAACAGTGTTGATAAGATTTAAGTAAACATCGGTTGGAATGTTGTTGCCATCTAAAGCAGCCTCTAAACAAGAGTTGTAACCACGAACTTGAGCGTGTGCCCAGTCGTTATCAACAATACCTTTGTAAATAGAAGCGATAGTGTTAAGTTTTTTACGATAAACAGGCTCGTATGCTTCTTTAGCTGCTTTACGGTTTTCGCGATTGTTATCTGTAGAAAGAATTTTAGAGTATGCACCGTGAGTAAGAGTTACCTCTTCGCCATTAGCTAGTTTGATAGTTGGGAATTCAACATCGGCAGTAGTTAAAGAGCTATATACGCTAGATGCTGTACCCGATGTAGGACCAAAATAAGAAACAATTTTCTCTTTGTCTTCAGACATTACACGCTCTTGGTTGCGGTATAAATCTTCCATTCCAAATTTCTGATCTTTAAGCTCTGGAGTCTCAGCAATCCACTTCATCATTGTTTCCTGAGGAATTGTTAATAACTCTGGAGTAATCCAAGCTGTAGCAACGCCAAATTTAGCAAAAACCATTTGTACTTGTTGAAGTTTTCCTAAAGCCTCCATGTTACGAGTATCAACATCTTTTTGAAGCATAGGGTACAAGTAAACTTTGTAAGCAATAACGCTAAGTTCGTCTTGTGTTTTTAATGCTTTAGCAAGATTAGCAGCACTTTTAGAAATAGTTCCTTTGTAGGCCGCAACTTCATCCATTTTTGTCATTAACTGATCGAAATCAGCTTGCCATGCTTCCCAAGAAGGATAGATGTCTGAGAAGTTCCATTTATACTCAGCAGCAATTTCGTCTCTGCTTTTAGTTGTCTCTTTTGCATTAAGTGATGTGCTCATAAGAGTAGCGCCTACTAATGCATAGGCAAAAAATTTAGTAATATTCATGATGATTATATTTATAATAATAATGGAGATTTTTAAAGATCTCCATTATGTTTTTTCAGCAGTTAAGATGCCTTAAACCCAATAAGGTTTAATTGTTAACATCTGGTTTTTTAAGTGCAAGAAATAATTCTTGTAATTGTGCATCGGCAACCATTGATGGTGCGTCGATCATAACGTCGCGACCGTGATTGTTTTTTGGGAATGCTATAAAGTCGCGGATAGAATCTTGACCAGCAAACATGGAAACTAATCTGTCGAAACCAAAAGCAACACCGCCGTGAGGTGGCGCACCATATTGGAATGCATCCATTAGGAATCCGAACTGTTCGCGAGCTTCTTCGTCTGAAAAACCAAGGTGTTTAAACATTGTTTTCTGAAGCTCGGTATTGTGAATACGGATTGATCCACCACCAATTTCAACACCATTAATAACAAGGTCGTAAGCGCGAGCGCGGACTTTACCTGGATCTGTATCGAAAAGGTGCATATCGCTTGGATTTGGCGAAGTAAAAGGATGGTGCATAGCATGGAAGCGATTATTGTCTTCGTCCCATTCTAAAAGAGGGAAGTCTACAACCCACATAGGAGCAAACTCGTTTGGATTACGTAACCCAAGTTCTTTACCCATGTGCAGACGTAGCTCGTTAAGAGCGTTTTGTGTTTTAGCTGTGTTGCCAGCTAAAATAAGGAGTAAGTCACCTGGTTTAGCGCTCATAGCGTCTGCCCATGTTTTAAGATCATCTTGCGAGTAAAACTTATCAACAGACGATTTAAAAGTACCGTCGGCATTACATTTTACATAAACTAATCCTTTAGCTCCAACCTGTGGACGTTGAACAAATTTTGTAAGTTCGTCTAATTGTTTACGAGTGTATTCGCTGCAACCTTCGGCACAGATACCACCAACATATTCGGCAGAGTCGAACACAACAAAGTTTTTACCACCAACAATCTCTTTAAGTTCAACAAAGCGCATTCCGAAACGAATGTCTGGTTTGTCTGAACCATAATACTTCATTGCATCTGCATAAGTCATTTTTGGGAAATCGCCAAGCTCAATGTTTTTAACTACTTTAAACAGGTGCTTAGTCATACCCTCGAACATGTTTGTAACATCGTCCTGATCTACAAACGACATTTCGCAGTCAATTTGAGTAAACTCAGGTTGACGGTCGGCGCGAAGATCCTCGTCGCGGAAACATTTAACAATTTGGAAATATCTGTCGCAACCACCAATCATAAGCAACTGCTTAAATGTTTGTGGCGATTGAGGAAGAGCATAAAACTGATTAGGATTCATACGCGATGGAACAATAAAGTCGCGAGCACCCTCTGGAGTAGATTTAATAAGAACAGGAGTTTCTATCTCCATAAAGTTTTGTCCATCTAAGTATTTGCGAACCTCTTGGCCAACTCTGTGACGTAGTTCTAAACCTTGACGTACTGGGTTACGACGAATGTCTAGGTAACGATATTTCATACGAAGTTCGTCGCCACCATCGGTTTTATCTTCAATTGTGAAAGGAGGAGTTTGCGATTCACTAAGAATAGTGATATCGTTAATTTTAATCTCTATTTCGCCAGTAGGAATTTTGCTGTTTTTGCTAGCTCTTTCGATAACTGTTCCTTTAGCTTGAATAACATATTCGCGACCCAAAGTATCAAGTTTCTTCTTAAGTTCAGCAGAAATATTTTCGTCGAAAAACAATTGCGAAATACCGTAACGGTCACGTAAATCAACAAAAGTCATCGCTCCTAAATTACGAACTCGCTGTACCCAACCACTAAGAGTAACCTCTTGATTTAGGTTAGATATGCGTAATTCTCCACAAGTATGTGTTCTGTACATATTTATATGTTTTTGATTTTTATATGCATTGCTTTAACCCACAAAATTAACAGAAAGAATAAAGAATACATTATTATATATGATTTTTTGATGTTAGATGAATTATTTAGGCTGTTGAAAATAATTTAGGTGTTTACTTAGTACAGATTACTGTTGAATAATTTGTTATTTTGAATCGAAAAAAAGTCTTCAGTTATTATAAATCAAATATTTTAAATATGTCTTTCTCAATTTTCTCCGATGAGTATTTTATGAACGAAGCCTTAAAAGAGGCCCAAAAAGCATTCGATAAAGATGAAATTCCTGTTGGAGCAGTAATTGTTCATAATAATAGAATTATTGCACGAGCTCATAACCTAACCGAACAGCTTAACGATGTAACTGCCCATGCCGAGATGCAGGCAATAACATCTGCGGCAAGTTTTATAGGAGGAAAATATCTTAAAGGATGTGTAATGTATGTAACCTTGGAGCCATGTGTAATGTGCGGTGGGGCTCTTGCATGGTCGCAGATATCGAAAATTGTTTATGGTGCCGACGACGATAAGCGTGGGTTTTCTTCGGTTAGTAAGCAGGTATCGCATCCTAAAACCGAAATTAAAGGAGGTGTTTTATCTACCGAATGTGGAGCAATTATTAAGGATTTCTTTGCCAAAAAGCGTAAATAGAGATTTTGATTAATTTTGTTAATATGTATGTAAACATACTGTTTTCAGGTGTTTATTGTTGTAATATCGATGTTTTAAGAATTTTTAAATTTTGATAGTTTTCAGAAGTTTATATATTTACGCCCTATTACAAACTAAAAACCGCGAAATATTATGAAGGGATTAAAAAGTTTATTAATTATCTCAATGTGTGCATTGACTTTTTCGTTGTCAGCACAAACATCTATTACCGATGCTAATTTAAAGTTTAACGCTGGTGTTGAATTGGCTGCAACCGATCCAATGGGAGCTGTTAAAGTTTTCGAAGAGTGTGTTGCTCTTTGTGTTCAAGTAGGTGATGAGGCTGTTGAAACAAAAGGAAGAGCCGAAAAGCAGATTACTTCTATATACTTAAATGAGGCTACTAACCTTTATAACAGTAAGAATTTTGCTGCAGCTGTAGTTAAGTTCGAGGAGTCTGTTAAGGTATCTGAAAAATATGGCGATACAGAGTCTAAAGAAAAGGCTGTTGAAATGATTACTACTTGTAATTTAATGAATGGTACAGCTAATCTTAAGGATAAAAAATATGCCGAGGCTGTAGCTTGTTTCGACAAAGTTATTGCAGCTAATGAAAACGATGCAAAAGCTTATTTTTATAAAGGTTTAGCTCTTAAAGGAGCAAACGATGAAGAAGGTATGCTTGCTGCTTTTAATGCTGTAATTGAAAAAGATGCTAGTGGCAAATTAGCTGGTAAAGCAAAAAGCCAAATAGGTAAGCATTATTATAACTCAGGTGTTGCTGCTCTTAAAGGTAAAAAGTATGCAGAGGCTGTTCCTAATCTTGAGAAAGCCATTGAGTATCTTGGTGAGAATGCTAAAATTTTAACAATGATTGCTACATCGTGCAAAGAGACTAAAGAGTTTGATAAAGGTATTGAGGCTTCGCTAAAAGCTATTGAATTGCAAAAGGGCGATGTAAATGCTGTTGCTAAATTAAACTTTACTCTTGCTCAGATTTATCATGCAAAAGGTGATACCGATTTAGCTTGCGAAACATACAAAAAAGCTGAAGTTGGTCCTGTTGCTGCAAATGCAAAATACCAAAGAGAAGTTGTTTTAAAGTGTAAATAATATCAACTGATATATAATTAAGGGGCAATCCGCAAGGATTGCCCTTTTTTATTTTGTCGCAAAGGCTCTAATAAAATGAGTTCTTTAGATGATAGTGAAAAGTCACAAATATCAAATTGTTAATTCAATAACCAAATAGCTTTTGCTTTGAGAACTAAAGATTAATAAACTGTTTACATTGCCACCCAACCCTGCGCTTTAAGCTCTATCGATTGATTTTGTGGAGTAATAATATACTGCTGATTAACATCCTCTACAATGTTTCCTATAACCGAAACGCCTTCTATAGCTATTACTTTATCGTATTCGTCGATATTAACAGTAAATAGTAGTTCGTAATCTTCGCCACCGTTTAGTGCAGCAATTACAGGATCTATATTCATTTCGTTAGCCGCAGCCATTGTGTCTTGCTTAATTGGCAGTTTATCCATATAAATATGACAACCCACGCCCGATTGTTTACATATATGTTTTAATTCCGACGAAAGTCCGTCTGAAATATCCATCATAGAACTTGGAATTATATTGGCTTTTTCTAGCTCTTCAATAATATCTTTTCTGGCGTCTGGTCTAAGCTGACGCTGTAATAGGTATTGGTATTCGGAAAGCTGAGGTTGCTCGTTAATATCTTTATCGTAAACAGCTTTTTCGCGTTCTAGAATTTGTAGTCCTAAATATGCTGCGCCTAAATCGCCAGTAACGCAAATAAGGTTGTTCTTTTTTGCTCCACTACGTTTAACAATTTTGTCGGCTTTGGCAGTTCCTATTGCTGTAACAGAGATGGTCATTCCTGTTAACGATGATGTTGTATCGCCACCAACAAGATCTACATTATAATAATCGCAAGCTAGTTTAATTCCAGCATAAAGTTCTTCTACATCTTCAACACCAAAACGCGATGAAAGAGCAACTGAAACAGTAATTTGCTTCGGTGTAGCATTCATTGCATAAATGTCCGAAACATTTACAGCCACACATTTGTATCCAAGGTGTTTTAATGGAGTATAAACTAAATCGAAGTGAATTCCTTCGGTTAATAAATCTGTTGTAACAACAATCTGGTCTTTATAATCCATTATTGCTGCGTCGTCGCCAACTCCCAAAATAGTCTCTTGGTTTGTGTTTTTAAAATCTTTGGTGATATGGTCTATCAAACCAAATTCGCCCAAAGTAGCTAAGGGCGTACGTTTCTGTTTGTCTTGTGACATCTTAATTATTTAATTTTTAACAATATCTTCTTTTGATTCAGTTTAAATAAATGTGAATCTTTTTATTCAATCTTCTGCAAATTTACAAAAACTGTTTATCTTTGCGATTATTTAGAACAATTCTATTTAATTCTTGTTCTAAACTGCGAGAAGGAGATAAAAGAGAGCTACTATGTCAAACAAAGAGAAGGATCAAGAACAAATTCTGAGAGATGTTACTCAAACCGACTATAAATATGGTTTTGTAACAGATATCGAGAACGATATGATACCTAAAGGACTGTCAGAAGAGACTGTTCGTCTTATTTCGGCGAAAAAGAACGAGCCGGAATGGATGTTAGAATTTAGGTTAAAAGCATATCAGCAGTTTTTAAAGATGGAAATGCCTAAATGGGCACACTTAAATATTCCAGAAATAGATTTACAAGAAGTAATATATTACTCTGCACCAAAAGAGAAAAAAGAGGTTAAAAGTCTTGACGAGGTTGATCCAGAGTTATTGGCAACATTCGAAAAGCTTGGTATTTCGCTTGACGAGCAAAAACGTTTGTCGGGAATTGCTGTTGATGCAGTTATTGATAGTGTTTCTGTTAAAACAACTTTTAAAGAAACGCTTGGTGAAATGGGAATTATTTTCTGTTCGTTTTCTGAGGCAATAAAAGATCATCCCGATTTAATAAAGAAATATCTTGGAGCAGTTGTACCTCCATCAGATAATTATTTTGCTGCATTAAATTCGGCTGTTTTTAGCGATGGTTCGTTTTGTTATATTCCTAAAGGCGTTCGTTGCCCAATGGAGCTATCAACATATTTCCGTATAAACGCTGCTAATACTGGTCAGTTTGAGCGCACACTTATTGTTGCCGACGACGAGTCATACGTAAGTTATCTTGAGGGGTGTACTGCACCGCAGCGCGACGAGAATCAGCTTCATGCTGCTATTGTTGAGATTATTGTTGAGAAAGAGGCAGAGGTGAAATACTCTACTGTTCAAAATTGGTACCCTGGCGATAAAAACGGTGTTGGTGGTATTTATAACTTTGTTACAAAGCGTGGTATTTGCCGTGGCGAATCGTCAAAAATTTCGTGGACACAGGTAGAGACAGGTTCGGCTGTTACATGGAAATATCCTAGCTGTATTCTTAAGGGCGATAACTCCGTTGGTGAATTTTATTCGGTTGCGGTTACAAATAATCATCAGCAGGCCGATACAGGAAGCAAGATGATCCATATTGGTAAGAATTCGAAAAGTACAATTATATCAAAAGGGATTTCTGCTGGCTTTAGCCAAAATTCGTACCGTGGACTTGTTAAAGTTCTTAAAGGAGCTAAAGAATCTCGTAACTACTCGCAGTGCGATTCGCTTTTGCTAGGTGATAAGTGCGGGGCACATACTTTTCCTTATTTAGAGGTTGATAACCGCTCGGCTATTGTTGAGCACGAGGCTACAACATCGAAAATTAGCGAAGATCAAATTTTTTACTGTAACCAACGTGGTATTAAAACCGAAGATGCTATTGGTTTAATTGTTAACGGATATGCAAAAGAGGTGCTTAATAAACTGCCTATGGAGTTTGCTGTTGAGGCACAAAAACTTCTTCAGGTTAGCTTAGAGGGTAGTGTTGGTTAGTATTTATAATTATTGTTGAACATTAGGCTATTGCCAAAAAATATATAGAAATGTTAAAAATCGAGAATTTACACGCATCTATTAATGGGAAGGAAATTCTTAAAGGTGTTAATTTAGAGATTAATCCGGGCGAGGTTCATGCTATAATGGGACCTAATGGTGCAGGAAAGAGTACCCTTTCGTCGATAATTGCAGGTAAAGAAATTTACGAAGTTACTGCCGGAAAAATTACTTTCGATGGAATTAACCTGCTTGAGCTTGCTCCTGAAGAGCGTGCTTGTGCTGGTGTTTTTATGGGTTTTCAATATCCAATAGAGATTCCTGGAGTTAGTATGGTTAATTTTATGAGAACTGCTGTCAATGAGCATCGTAAATATCGCGGTCAAGAGCCTTTGTTGGCTGCCGATTTTCTTAAATTAATGAGAGACAAAAAGGCTCTTGTTGAGATTGACTCAAAACTTACTAACCGATCCGTTAACGAAGGTTTTTCGGGTGGAGAAAAGAAAAAGAATGAAATTTTTCAGATGGCAATGCTAGAGCCTAAGTTGGCTGTTTTAGATGAGACCGATTCGGGTCTTGATATTGATGCCTTGCGAATTGTTGCAAATGGTGTTAATAAACTAAAAACTAAAGATAACGCTACAATTGTTATTACTCACTATCAGCGTTTGCTTGATTATATAGTACCCGATTTTGTTCATGTTCTTTATCAAGGTAAGATTGTTAAAACTGCCGGAAAAGAGCTTGCTCTTGAGCTTGAGGATAAAGGTTACGATTGGATTAAAAAACAGTTTGACTAAAAACGGGTTTGCTATGATTATTAAAGAAGAAATAAAAAATATTGTTTCTGAATTCGAAGCACTACACAGCGGGCAATTTGCCAGCGTTGTTGCAGCTACTCCCGCTTTTCTGAAGAATATTTATAACCAATCTATCGCCAAATTTAAGTCGATAGGTTTGCCTAATCGTAAAAACGAGAACTATAAGTATTTAGATATTGCTAACCTTTTTACCAAAAACTACGAAAAGGCTATTACACCTACGCAAGTTAAGGTTGATATTAACGATATTTTTAAATGCGATGTTCCTGAATTAGATACAAACGCAATAATTATTCTTAACGGATTTTATTTTTCTCCCGACGGGAATAAGATAAATACTTTGCCAAGTGGTGCTGTTGTAGGCTCGTTGTCTCAAGCAATTATCGATTATCCTGAATTGGTTGAGAAATATCTTAATAAGAGTGCCGAAAAATCGGACGAAGGATTAGTTGCTTTAAATAGTGCATTTATTCAGGATGGTGTATTTATTTACGTTCCCAAAGATGCTAAGCTCGAAAAGCCTTTGCAAATAATTCATCTTATGATGGAGTCAAAAAGTATTATGGCTCAACATCGTAATCTTTTTGTTTTTGAAGAGGGTAGCGAAGGAAAAGTTGTTATTTGCGATCACTCACTTTCGCCAAGTGAATTTTTAACCAATTCGGTTTCCGAAATTTTTGCAGCTGAAAATGCAAAAATTGAGGTTGTTCGTATGCAAAACGAACATAATAGTTCAAAGCAACTTACAAATACATTTATCGATCAGCAGAAAGACAGCGACGTTATTATTAACACGCTTACCCTGCACGGTGGTACTGTTCGTAACAATCTTTTTGTTAATCTTAACGACGAAGGTTGTCAAAATCGCGCTTACGGATTAAATCTTACAGACCGAAATCAGCAGGTTGATAACTACGTATATATAAATCATGCTAAGCCAAACTGTCATAGTACACAACTTTACAAGGGTGTTTTAGACGATGAGGCTAAAGGAGCTTTCTCGGGTCGTATTTTTGTTGCGCCTGATGCTCAAAAAACCGAAGCCTTCCAAAACAACAATACAATGTTGTTAACAGACGATGCTCAAATGCGTAGTAAGCCTCAGTTAGAGATTTATGCCGACGATGTTAAATGTAGTCATGGTTCAACATCGGGTCAGTTAGACGAAGATGCACTATTCTACATGAAAGCTCGCGGTATTGGTGATAAAGAAGCGCGAATGCTTCTTATGTTTGCCTTTGCTCATGAGATTATTTCAAAAATATCTGTAGAGCCTCTTTTCGAACGTGTTAATAACCTTGTCGAAAAACGCTTGAGAGGTGAAATGTCACGCTGTAACAACTGCATGATGGCGTGCGACACAAATCAGAAAAATAATTAAAGGTATGCCTCCTATTTATTGGGGGCTTCTTTGGTTTTTAAATAATTAGTTAAATGCAAGGTGCGCCTTGTATTTGCAACAAAAATAAACAACGTGAGTATCGATATAAATAAAGTACGTGCCGACTTTCCTATATTATCGCAAAAGATTTATGGTAAAGATTTAATTTATTTAGATAGTGGTGCAACTGCTCAGAAACCACAATGCGTTATTGATGCCGAAACCGAGATGTACACACATTGGAATAGTAATATTCATCGCGGTGTTCATTTTCTTAGCAACCAATCAACCGACAGATACGAGAAAAGCAGAACGATTATTAAAGATTTTTTGAATGCTAAATCGGAGAAAGAGGTGATTTTTACTTCTGGAACAACAGCGTCAATAAATCTTGTTGCTCACTCGCTTGGCGATTTTTGCATTGAAAAAGGCGACGAAATTATTGTTACCGAAATGGAGCATCACTCAAATATTGTTCCTTGGCAATTGCTTTGTCAGCGCAAAGGAGCCGTTTTGAAGGTTATTCCGGTTACCGATTGTGGCGAATTAAATATCGATGCTTTTAAAAGTATTATCTCCGAGAGGACAAAAATTGTTTCTGTTGCACACGTTTCAAACACGTTAGGAACAATTAATCCTATAAACGAAATTGCCCAAATTGTTCATAACTACAATGCATATTTTGTTGTCGACGGTGCTCAAGGCGTTCAGCATGGCAAGGTTGATGTTCAGGCTATGGATTGCGATTTTTATGCCTTCTCGGGTCATAAACTTTATGCACCAACAGGTATTGGTGTTCTTTATGGTAAAGAGGAGATACTTGAGCAAATGCCCCCATACATGGGCGGTGGCGACATGATTAAAGAGGTTTCTTTTAACGGAACAACCTTTGCCGAGTTACCACTTAAGTTCGAAGCTGGAACATCGAATTATGTTGGTGCTTATGCTTTGGGCGAGGCAATAAATTATGTTAACAGCGTTGGTGTTGACAATATTGAAGAGTACGAGCAAGATTTGCTAAAATACGCTACCAACAAGTTATCAACAATTGATGGGCTTAAGATATATGGTACTGCAAAAAATAAAGTTTGTACAATATCGTTTCTTTTAGACGGAATTCATCACTACGACACAGGAATGATTCTCGACAAACTTGGTATTGCTGTTCGTACTGGTCATCATTGTACACAGCCTCTTACCGAGCGATTTAATATCGACGGAATTGTGCGTGCATCGTTCACTTTTTATAACACAAAAGCCGAGGTTGATGCCTTGTATGATGGATTGTTAAAGGTTAAACAAATGTTTTCGTAGTTTAGTTGCTTGCAGCTTGCTACTAAAATAACAAAATATTTATTATGAATATAAACGAAATTCAAGAAGAGATAATTGAGGAGTTTTCCATTTACGACGATTGGATGGACAAATATAACTACCTTATTGAACTTGGTAAAAATCTGAAAACCATTGATACTACTCATAAAACCGACGAGTACATCATTAAAGGTTGCCAAAGTAAAGTTTGGATTGATGCCGAGCTTGTTGATGGTAAAATTATTTACGCTGCCGATAGCGATGCAATTATTACTAAAGGAATAATTGCTTTGTTATTACGTGTTGTTTCAAACAATACACCACAGGAAATTTTAGATAATGATCTGTTTTTTATCGAACAAATTGGTTTAAAAGAGAACCTTTCGCCAACACGTGCAAACGGATTATTAGCAATGATTAAACAAATTCGCCTGTTTGCTTTGGCTTATCAGGCTAAGTTAAACGCTTAAAAAAATTATTATGGCAACAGAAGAGATTGACTTTATGGCTATGGAGCGCGATATTGTTCGTGTTTTGCGAATGGTTAACGATCCTGAAATTCCTGTTAATATTTACGATTTAGGCCTTATTTATAAGATTGATATTGACGACGACAAAAAAGTTAAAGTTGATATGACTCTTACTGCACCAAACTGCCCTATGGCCGACCAGCTTTTGCAAGATGTTTACGATCATGTGAAAATGGTATCGGGTGTTACCGATGTTACTATTAATTTAACATTCGACCCGCCTTGGGATAAAGATATGATGACAGAAGAGGCTAAATTAGATTTAGGATTTTTGTAGACTGTATTTATAGTATTTTTGCTTATACAATATTATTATGAAAAGATGTTTCGCACGAAACGTCTTTTTTGTTGTTAGTTATTTTGGTTCTTCTAACATAATTAATTCAAGAAACTTTTGGCAACTATTTTCACCTAATCTTCAAAATTAAGATAACACGACTATGTTTTTAACAAATTATATCCATGCATTATTGCATTTATACATTTCATTAGTGAAATAGGTTCGTGTACTTTTACATTAGTTTATTCTAATATGTTAATTATTACACTTGGGTGCACTAATGTTATTATGCTTTTTTTTATAGTCAGAAGAAATTGCAATAACATCTAAAAAAATCGATAGCCTTGTGTTTATTTATTTTGTAACTTCTGCAAGTACACTTAATAATTCACATTATGAGAACTATAGTATTTTCTTTTATAATCAGTTTTGTTTGCATTGCTGGATTTTCTCAAAAAAAAGAGAATGTTATTAAAATCGACTCTACAAAGACTTTGTACGAGCTTATTGTAATAGATCCAGGTTTCGATAGTTGGTACGAGCTTAAAAAGTCGCCCGCCAATTACAAAATGGAAGAGTATTATAAACATTGGAATCAGCGATATTCTATTGAATGGAATATTTTATTTCGAAGAGGAGATAAAAATGTAGATAGCGACATTGATTACCGAATAGATATAGATTATGGATTTGAGTTTCAACATAAACTATATTTTTATTTTAAATTCTGGGAAGAAAAAAATAAAAGGCAGTTAATTACCACCCGGTAGATGTTTTATTTAGCTTCTGTTGTTTTGGTTAACTAACATTAAATTCAGAATAGATATTGAGTTCTCTAACAAGAAACTTATTTTGTATTCTTGTAAGTTTCGGTTAAAAAAATGCCGAAACTTACAGAATACAAAAAATATATGTGAGTGATATTTTTAACAAAATTACTCAGCAATTTCGCCAATAAGAGTGGCCGAAGTGTTGCTAACAATTTTAACAAAAACATAGTCGCCAATATTGTAGTTCATTCGAGGAAATACTACAACCTTATTTTGCGATGTTCTACCAAAAAGATCGTCTTCCGATCGTTTCGAAACACCCTCAACCAACACTTCAAAAGTTTGACCTATGTCGTTGCTTTTGCATTCGGCCGAAATTTTATTCTGAAGATCGATAATTTCGTTTAGTCTTCGTGTTTTTTCCTCTTCAGAAACATCGTCGGTAAATTTACGAGCTGCTTTAGTATTTGGTCTTTCCGAATATTTAAACATAAAAGCCATATCGTAACCAACCTCTTCCATTAACGATAGCGTTTGTTTATGATCCTCTTCTGTTTCGCCGCAAAAACCAGCAATAATGTCGGTTGAGATAGCACAGTCGGGCAAAATCTTTTTAATAGCAGCAATTCGTCCAAGGTACCATTCGCGATCGTATCCACGATTCATTTTCTCTAGCATAGCCGAGCTTCCCGATTGAGCAGGAAGATGAATGCTGTTGCAAATATTGCTGTACATTGCCATTACGTGGAGCACATCGTCATTCATGTCTTTAGGGTGCGATGTAGCAAATCGAACTCTAAGAGTAGGGCTTAACTTAGCAACTTGTTCAAGTAAGTCGGCAAAAGTTGTTTTGTGTTTTTCGTTTTTCGGATCAACCCAGTTATATGAATCAACATTCTGCCCCAATAGAGTAACCTCTTTATAATTATTGTCGATAAGTTCCTGTACTTCGTCTAAGATACTTTTCGCATCGCGACTTCTTTCGCCACCTCTAGTATAAGGCACCACGCAGTAAGAACACATATTGTTGCATCCACGCATAATTGAAACAAAAGCCGAAACGCCATTCTTATCTAAACGAACAGGGCTTATTTCTGCATAAGTCTCTTCGCGGGAAAGTAAAACATTAATACCCTGATTACCCAATTCAGCCTCTTTAACAAGGTTTGGTAAATCTCGATAAGCATCGGGTCCAATAACAATATCAACAAGTTTATCCTCTTCTAAAAGTTTCTCTTTTAATCGTTCGGCCATGCAGCCGATAACACCAACAAGAAGATTCTTTTTTTTCTTTTTAAGAGCTTTAAATTGTTGCAAACGACCCCATACACGCTGTTCGGCATTGTCGCGAATAGAGCATGTGTTAACTAAAATAACATCGGCTTTGTTAATATCTTCGGTATAAGAATACCCGTTTTTTTGCATAAGACTGATAACAACTTCAGAGTCGTTAACATTCATCTGACAGCCATAAGTTTCGATATATAATTGTGGATTATTATCGTTAGCAACAGGGTGTAGTCGGTTTATTGCTGTAGGATCTATCTTTGGATTTTTAAAAATACTATTCATACATCTTAATTTTGATGCAAAAATAAGAGTTTCATCGGAATAAGTTGATGTTTTTAAAACTACGAATTGATTATTTGTGGATTTAGTACAATTTTTTTTGCGTTGACAATAATTAAATAATCAGTAAATTGCGCTGCCAAACAATTTTAATTAATGAATAACAAATACATTTTATCTCTCGATCAGGGAACTAGTAGTTCGCGAGCAATATTGTTCGATAGGCAGGGACGCATTGTTGGTCTGGAACAAAAAGAACTTTCGGGTTTATTTCCTCAGTCTGGATGGGTTGAACAAGATCCTATTGAAATACTTGAAGGACAGATAAAAGTTGTTAAACGATTGCTATCGCGACATCAGATTCACCCTTCGCAGGTTGCTTCTGTTGCAATTACCAATCAGCGAGAAACAACAATTGTTTGGGATAGAAATACAGGTAAACCTATTTATAATGCCATTGTTTGGCAAGATAGACGTACCTCAGCTTTCTGCGAGAAATTGAAGGCCGAAAAATGGTCGACTAAAATTAAAGAGACGACAGGATTGGTTATTGATGCCTATTTCTCGGCTTCTAAAATTAAGTGGATTCTAGATAATGTGTCGGGTGCTCGAAAAAAGGCCGAAAATGGTGATCTTCTTTTTGGAACTGTCGATACATGGTTGCTTTGGAATTTAACAGGAAGAAAAAATTATTATACCGATTATACTAATGCTTCGCGAACAATGTTGTTTGATATTGCAAACCTTTGTTGGAGTAACGAACTTTGCAATTTGTTTGATATACCATTGAAAATGTTGCCTTCTGTTAAGCAGAGTTCCGATAATTTTGGAGTAATAGATGAAGAAGTTTTTGGATGCAAATTATCTGTTAATGGAATTATTGGCGATCAGCAGGCTGCTCTTTTTGGTCAAATGTGCTTTGAGCCAGGAATGGCAAAAAACACGTACGGAACAGGCTGTTTCTTGCTAATGAATACCGGTGAAACATGCGTTAATTCTAATAATGGATTAATATCGACAATTGCGTGGGGACTTAACGGAGAGGTAAAATATGCCGTAGAGGGAAGTGTATTTATTGCTGGTGCCTCAATTAAATGGCTTCGCGATGGATTGGGGTTAATAGAATCGGCCGACCAGACTGAGGCAATATCGCGCGAGGTTATTCCCTTTGATAATTTGTATGTTGTACCAGCTTTTTCGGGTCTTGGTGCTCCTTATTGGGATCAGAATGCTCGTGGGTTAATTATTGGCATAACACAAGGAGTTACAGATAAACATATTGTTAGAGCTACATTAGAATCGTTGGCCTATCAGAGCAAAGATTTACTGGAATTAATGAAAAGCGAAACAATGTCGGAATTGCTTATGTTGAATGTTGATGGTGGGGCTTCGGCAAACGATTTTTTAATGCAATTTCAGGCCGATATACTTGGTGTACCAGTTGTGCGAAACGAAAATATTGAATCGACTGCTTTTGGTGCAGCTATGATGGCAGCTTTGTTTATTGAATTTTGGAATATAGAGTTTTTAGAGTCTATTAAAAAAGTAGATAGAGAGTTTGTTCCAAATATGAATTTAGAGAGACGTTTAAATCTGTATTCGGGTTGGCAAAAGGCTGTTAGCCGTTCGCTTAATTGGGAAGAATAAAAAACAAATTTTATGAGAAAATTTAGAATTTTTTTGATTGTTGCGATTGTGTTTTTGCTTTCGTCGTGTGGTAGTTATAAGTCTGTTAAAGTTAAAAATGTTAATAAAGCCTCGTTTGAATATTTGGAACAAGGAATTGTTAAAATGAACCTTACTCTTTTGGTTGATAACCCAAACTCTAAGTTTACTCTTAAAGAGGTTAATTTTAATCTGTTAATAAATGACAAAACGCTTGGCATAATTACAATTGAAAAGCCTGTGAAAATTCATAATGGAGACGATCAGGAAATATCTGTTGTGGCATTACTTAATCCTAGTGGAAATGTTTGGCAGACAATAAAAACATTATCAAAGCTAACTAAGAAAACAAGCAGCTTTGTTTTAGATGGAGATGTGAAACTTTCGCGTGGTTTTGTTACAAAAAAGATTGAAGTTAATAAAGTTCCACTTAAGAATTTCGCTCAAGTAATTAGTTATAATTTAGATTTTCCTTTTATGATGGCTTTGAACAATTAATATTGATTTTAATTAGTATTTTTGCGTTCGATAAGATTTAATGGCATTTGTTTTGATTGCGATAATCTTTGTTTTATTTAAGTTAGCATATTATGAAAAAAAATATCCTTTTAATAGTATTTCTTGTATTGGGTTTGTTTACAGCAAAATCACAAGAATATACTAACCAATCAGATTCTTTGATTGTTGAAGAGAAATTATCAATTTTCGATGAGTTAAAATTACACGATACGCAGGGTAGGGTTGAGTTAGTTCAAGACATTAGAGTTAATAAGCTTGTTAATAAAAGTATTAAAATTAACGAGCATAAGAATAATTTAATGGGATGGAGAATTAACATATTTGGAAGCAATAGTCAGGATGCTCGTGAAGTAGCTGAAACTGTGATAACTCAATTTAATGAATACTTCCCTGATATTGCCGCATATAAAATACCCTTAATGCCTACTTGGAAAGTTTATGTTGGCGATTACAGAACTAAAGACGATGCGTTAAAAGATTTACAGAAAATAAAAATCTATTATAAAGACGCCTTTGTTAAAGACACTAAAATTAATTATCCAAAGCTGTAGATATGAAATTAGCTTTAAATGAGTTGGAGATTTTTTATAAAGATATATTTCAATGTGGTAGTAATGTTAACTGCTATAAATATTCGGTCACTTATAGAAACTGATTTGTTTCTGTAGTTGACCGAATTTTTTTAATATTAATTTAAGGTAGAACAATATATATAAAATTAATTATGACTGACGGACTTAAGCATGAGTGTGGTATTGCAATGATTCGTTTACTTAAACCACTTGAGTATTATCAAGAGAAGTATGGTAGCTGGATGTATGGTTTGCAAAAACTTTATTTGTTGATGGAAAAACAACATAATAGAGGCCAGGATGGAGCAGGTGTTGTTGCTGTAAAGATAAATGTTGACGCTGGCGATAAATACTTACACAGAAGTCGTTCAAACGGAAATAGTCCTATTAAAGAAGTTTTCGACGAAATTCATGACCCTATATTGAATTGCAGTAGCGAGAATAAAAAATTAGTTCGCGATGTTGCATGGGCAAAAGAAAATATTCCATTTGCTGGAGAATTATATTTAGGACACCTTCGCTATGGTACTTTTGGTAATAATAGTATCGATTATGTTCACCCAGTTATGCGTGAAAGTAACTGGAAATCAAGGAACCTTGTGCTTGCTGGTAATTTCAATATGACTAATGTTGACGAGCTTTTTAAATCGTTAATAGATCTTGGACAGCATCCTAAAGATTATTCCGACACTGTTACTTGTCTTGAGAAAGTTGGTTTCCATCTAGATGAGGAAAATCAGCTATTGTTCAGAAAATTTAAAAACGAAGGTTATACTAATAAAGAGATATCTGACTTAATTGCTCAGCGATTAGATATTAAGAAAGTTCTTCAAGATGCATCATGCGATTGGGATGGTGGTTATGCAATGGCAGGTTTAATTGGCCATGGCGATGCTTTTGTTACTCGCGACCCTTGGGGAATTCGTCCAGCATATTATTATCAAGACGACGAGATTGTTGTTGTTGCATCGGAGCGTCCTGTTATTCAAACAGTATTAAATATTGAAGCAGATAAGATTAGTGAAGTAGCTCCAGGGTCGGCTTTAATTATTAAAAAAGACGGAACTGTTTCAAATGTCATGGTGCGTGTTCCTGGTGAGCGTAGATCTTGTTCTTTCGAACGAATTTACTTCTCGCGTGGTAGCGATAAAGATATTTACCAAGAGCGTAAAATGTTAGGTTCGTCTATTGTTCCTAAGATTTTAGAATCAATCGATCACGATTTAGAAAACACCGTTTTTTCGTTTATTCCAAACACAGCCGAAACCGCTTTTTATGGAATGGTACAGGGAGTTGAAGATTATATCGACGAATGGCGTAAAGAGACTATCTTAAAGGGTAAAGAAATTACTGCTGAGTTTCTTAATAAGGTTTTTAAAACTCGTCCTCGTGTTGAGAAAATTGCAATTAAAGATATTAAGCTGCGTACTTTTATTTCGGAAGATACTGGTCGTGATGATTTAGTTGGTCATGTTTACGATATTACATACAACTCAATAAACCCAGGTGTTGATAACCTTGTTATTATTGATGACTCTATTGTTCGTGGAACTACTTTAAAGCAAAGCATTCTTAGAATTTTAGATCGTTTAAAGCCTAAGAAAATTGTTATTGTTTCGTCATCGCCTCAAATTCGTTATCCCGACTGTTACGGGATTGATATGGCAAAACTTGGCGATTTTGTAGCCTTTAGAGCAGCTATTGAATTGTTAAAGGATAGCGGTAAAGAGAAGATTATACAAGATGTTTATAAAAAGGCAAAGGCTCAACAGAATCTTCCAAAAGAAGAGATGGTTAATTATGTAAAAGAGATATTTAAACCTTTTACTGCCGAAGAGATTTCTGTAAAAATAGGAGAGCTTCTTAAACCAAAAGATTTAAATGCCGATGTTGAGATTATTTATCAATCTATTGAAGGATTACACAAAGCGTGTCCAAACGACAAAGGCGATTGGTACTTTACGGGTGATTATCCTACTCCTGGAGGTAACAAAGTGGTAAACACTTCGTTTATTAATTATGTTGAGGGTAAAAATTCAAGAGCATATTAAAGTTGCGAAAGCATAATCTGTCGGTATTTTAATAATCCGACAGTGTTATGCGGTTGTTAAATAAAATATATAAACAAAGAAAACAGGGCTTAACCCTGTTTTTTGTTTTGTATATGATAAGAATCAACATGTCGTTCTTTTTTGTTTGCATAGACGTCGTCTATTGTAACCATAATAGCTGATTCTTCAACATTTCCGAAATACGGATTTAAAACAGTCCCGAAGAATTTCATTGAAGGCGATAAGTTCATATAAGCATTTATAAGCGGTGGAATATTTTCGCCAAGCTCACGTATTTTTTTATTCAGAATTTTATAATCTTCCTTATAATCGGCACCTGTAAATAGTGGCGCTATTTTTTTTAACTCAACCTCTGTTTGTAAAGGTTCGTTAGGGAAAACAAGATTTTCTGTATCTCTAAAGTGTTTTTTAAGGAAGTAAAGCAAAAGATTACGAGCGTTAATTTCGTAATCGGTATACATAGTTACTTTTCCAAAAAAATACTTTATCTCTGGGTATAACACAATCAGAGCACCGAGCCCATCCCATAGATTATCTAATGCAAATAATCCTTTACGGTTATTGGCAGTAGATTGAAAATCGGGTTGAACAAACGATCTTCCAAGCTCAATCATGTATGGAAGGTAATTCTCCTTAAAATCATCTGAGAAACTAAAAAGGCGCGAAGTAGCTAGATTAAAATCTAAACCTTTTTGTGTTTTGCAAATGTGAAAACGATAACCTCCAAGTATTTTTCTGAACTCTGGATCCCAAACAATTAACTGTTGGTATGGGTTTTCCATTGTATCGTATTTGTCGATATCAGTCTCGTTTCCTGTACCACCTCCGGCAACTCTAAATGTAAGTTCTCTTAGTCTTCCAATTTCTCGCATAATATTAGGAGAATTGTGACTATTAACTATATAAAGCTCGTTATTACCAAAGTTTGTATATCTGACAAAACGCTCCTTTGTCAACTCTTTTTCAATTAATTCAGTCGCAACCTCTGGTATAATATCTTTCATCATATTAAATCAAAATAGGTGGCAAATTTAGCATTATTTATCTTTTTAGGCTATTAAAAAGAAATTTTAAATTCACCTTTAAACAATAATCGTAATTTACGAATGTTTATATTTATGGGCAAGATTATAAGTGATTTCCTTTATCTCTTGAGCCCAAACCTCTGGTTTTTTTGTTTTATCTAGGCTTTCGTGCTTAATAGGTTCGCCTATATATAGTTTAATTGTTTGCCCTTTTTGTTTGAACATTTCTCTTGGCAAAAGAAACATTTCTATGTTTAACTTTATTCTAAAGAACTTTCTTATTCTTGCTAAAGTGTAAAATAGATTAGAGTTTTTTCCTTCAAAATAAACTGGAATGATATCTCTTTTATGTTTGGTTGCTTTTTGAATAAATGTTTTTTTCCATTCTAAATCAATGATTTTACCATTGATTTTTCTTGAGCACAAACCTGCAGGGAAAAACAGTAT
>JAFGOQ010000184.1 GCA_016926405.1 Bacteroidales bacterium | reverse complement strand
AGAAAATACTCTTCAATTTACACATTCTATAAAAAACACAATCTAGATATTATTATGGTTGCATTAGCTATTGCAATGTCCATTTTTATGCGTGGCGAAGGCAAACAATTTATCTATTTCCAATTTTAAAAAATATGACACCCAAACTAAAAATAATTCTTCTTACGCCAATAACTTTAATTCTGATGTTAGCAATAAAGCTATTTATTCCAGCAGAAGAAAACGTAAAAACAAAGCAAGAATATTTCTGGACCCTAAAGACACACAACCCCGATAAATTTGATATAATTGTCATGGGAGACTCAAGAATTTATCGAGGAATCTCGCCCGAATATTTAACAAAAAAGCTTCCAGAGACTACAGCTATAAACTTGGGCTTTTCAAGTGCAGGTTTCAGTAATTTGTATTTTAATTTCGCCGAAAAAAAACTAAAAAAAGAGACAAAAAACAAAGTTATTTTAATAGGTATTTCCCCTCATAGTCTCACTCCATCGGCTTTAAAAAACGAAGAACTAAAATCATACTTAAACAAATCGAAAACAGACGTATTTAAAACCATCAGCCTTGCGAACGTATATAAAACAGCAAACTCAATCACACCTTCTCAAATCATCAACAACCTGAGTTCCACAAACAAACAATACAAAAAGTACAATCAAGAGTTTTACACTAACGGATGGGTTAAATCTTCTAACGAGAAGCCAAATATTAACATAGCTTTGTACAAATACAAGAATATTTTCACCAATAACAAAGTATCAGAAGAGGCTATAAATAACCTTTCAATTCAAATTAATAAATGGACAAAAAAGGGAATAAAAGTTATATGCTTTCGTCCTCCATCAACAATAGAGATGGAACAACTTGAAGACTCTTTAAGCGGATATAATGAGTCTGAAATCTCACGAAAAGTCATTACCAATGGTGGGTACTGGATTAATATAAATTCAAAAAATTACGTATCGTATGACGGTAGTCATTTACACTATGAATCGGCAATAAAATTATCGGAGAAATTGGGATTAGATATTAAAGAATTATTAAACTAGCGAAATTGAATAAAAAGCTATCGCGAAAATCTAATTATAAATTTACTCCCCTTTCCTTTTTCGCTCTCTACAAAGATTGTTCCTCCGTTTTTATCGACAAACTCTTTACATAGAATAAGCCCCAATCCTGTCCCTACTTCTTTGTTTGTTCCAGGTGTCGATTGCGATTGATCAACCTTAAAAAGTTTACCTAACTGATCATCTGTCATTCCTACTCCTGTATCGGCAATTGAGATATCGACAAAATCATTGCTTTCTGCCGATTCTATAACTATTTCACCATTTACAGGAGTAAACTTAATGGCATTACTAACTATATTATTAATTACAATTTTCAGCGTGTTTTTATCTGCCTTTACACCTAGTTCCTCGCTTACATTATTTATAATATTAATACTCTTTTGACTGGCTAAATTGTTAAGAGTTTCAATAGATTCGGTAACCAATGAATGAAAATGAATTAATTCAGGATTAATAATTATTTCACCTTTCTGAGAACGTGCCCATGTTAAAAGATTTTCAAGCAAGCGGTATGTTATTTTGGCCGATTTATTCAATTCTAAAAGTATCTCCTGCCTTTTTTCGTCTGGAATAGCTATTCTATCGGATGTAAGTAACTCTGTTACTCCTAATATAGACCCAAAAGGATTCTTTAGATCGTGAGCAATAATTGAGAAAAACTTATCTTTTGTAGCATTTGATAGTTCAAGATTATCTATTGTACGCTGCAAGATATCTCTTTGAGAATTTATTATCTCGTTACTTGTAATTAGTCTTTTGTTATCTCTACGCCTTTTTAAATTTTGAATAAAAATTATTACCCCTGTAAATGCTATAATTACAAACATAGTAGCCCAAAGAAATGTTGTTCTTCTCTCCGACTTCAACGCTTTAATATTGCTCTGATTCTCTAATTCAAGCAGTTTAACTTCTTTCTCTTTATTCTCTAACCTGTACTTTGATTCTATACTGTTAATCTCCTTATTCTTACTAATAACATAAAGAGAATCACGCAGCAAATAACTCTCATTCAGATTCTCCATTGCCTTTTTATACTCTTTTTTACCATTGTAAATTTTATAATACCTATGGTAACATCTTTGTAATTCGGCAATATTTGGTGTTTCTGATAAAATGGCGAAAACTTCATTGTTTATCTTCAAAGCCTCATCGTAAAACCCTTTACGCATATTTATCTCAACTAGGCCTCCTAACAAATTTGGCGTAACATCCTTAAGATCGAGCTCTTTCGCTAACTTTATAGCCTCAAGAATATATTGCTCCGACTGATTATAATTCCCATCTTCCTCGAAGAAAAATGCTTTCGAAGCTAAGCTGATACATATCAAATATTTACTACCAACATTCTGAGCTTGTAAATAAGCATCATCATAATACTTAATAATTGAATCTCTTTGATAAATCCCGTTATTATATAACTTAAGATAGGCGTTACCAATATTTATTTTGGTTTTTACAATGTCTACTTTCTGATTACTTAATTTAAAAATAGCCAAAGCCTTTTTGTAATACTCAATTGCCTCATCGTGTTGGCCAATTTTTGTGTATATCAGACCTATATTATTTAATGGCGATGAAGTTTGTTTTCTCATGCCACAACCATTGAGAAGATCTATAGCTTTCTGAAAATTTACAATAGCCTCTTCAAACCTATTTTGATCTACCAATAACAGACCAATATTATTGGTTGTATAAGCTATTTGAATAGAATCTTTTATTAAAGAAGAGTACTCCAACGATTTATTAAAAGCATATAACGAACTATCATACATAAGGCTATGACGATATATTAAGCCTTTAATATTATATGTCTTATTTAATTCTTCTTTATAGTTATTTTCCTTCGAAAAAGCTATTACCGATTTTGTTATCGTCAAAGCTGTATCGAGCTCGCGTTGGTACATCAACAAACGCGCTATCATATTCTTTGCTCGAACAACACCTCTTTTATAATTTGTATTTTCAGAAACATCCAGACATCTCTCTGAATAATATAACGAAGAATCTCTTTGTCGCTGAAAATAATAGTTTGCTATCTCAATATAAACATCTGCTAATTCTTCATTCTTTTCAGAGTTTGTTAAACGCCTAAGACTATCAATATTACTTTGCGATAAAACATTGACAGATAAGAAAACAGAAATTACAATAGTATATAAACGCATAAAAAAGTATAATAAACCAATGGTGTTGTACGCTTGTTAACGTAAAAAAGTTAATTCTATTTTGCTATTTTAAAAGTTCCCGAAAATATTAGTCCACCAATAATTCCCATAAAAATAAAGAAAACCTGCTCTCCCATGTTTGTTGTGTTAACAGCATCCGATGCTAAAAACACTGTACTTAACCCAATAAAGGCCTTACTTCCTGGTACAAGCATAATAATTCCAGGTGTTAAAAATACCAACTCAGGTGATTTATTTATTCTTGCAAATAATCTACTTATTAGCACAACAGAAATGGTTCCAATAAAAATACTCACCAATATCCCTGTAAAACCCAGTAAATAGGTTACGTAAAAACTCACAAACCCAGTTACAACACCAAAAAACAGATCTTTCCTACGAACTCTAAAAACAGGTAATAGCGATCCTGTTAAACCTATAATAGCAAAATAATCGACCCATTGCGGTACATCGTTTACTATAGGCATCTGTTTTATCTCCATAAACAGCGGAAGTATTGCCAAACCTAGCACAACACCAAAAAACTGTTTAAATAGCGACACTAGAGCATCAAACAATTTTGCTGTCCCCGACACCAAGCTTTTTGATGTTATCTCTTCTAAAGCCGTTGTAATAGCCAATCCTGGGATAAAAACAATTATAGAAGCTAGTATTGTCATCGAGATATTAATATTTGGTATTACTTGCGAAAGCAACCCAACAATTATGGTCGACGAAAAAGCAACCATCGACTCTAAGGTACTCTGCACATATCGCGACTTCTTTGATAATACTGTAAAACCATAAACAACAGCACCCAAAAATGTTGCTACTATAGACGAAACCCAGTTAGTGTCGAGAATAATACAAAACGATCCGGCCGAAACCATAAATGAAAGCAACTGGATTATGTCGAAAGTCTTAAATTTCTTTTTATCCATCTGCTCAATAAGATCTTTGGCCTCGGCAAAGCTCAACTTCTTCTCTAATACATTATTGGTTATCTCGTCAATCTTAGACAATGCACCAAGGTTTAACTCGCCTGGAGGAACACACTCCACATAATTATACGACTGATCGTCGTCCTGATAAAAAGAGTAGTTAATCCATGTAGGAGTATCCATAAAGCTACCGCGAATATCTTTCTGTTTGGCAACCTGTGTCAGATATATCTGACTTTTATACGATGGCACACCATAGGTATGCAATGCTTTTCCTAACTGAATTATGAACTTATAACGACGAGGTATTTGCATGATTTGTCTATTAATTTTTGTGCAAATTTATTACTATTTATTATCGATTTACTAAACCTATAATAATATCTTATGTTCAACAAAAAAAAGATAACTTTTAATTGGATATTAAAAATAATTCCCTGTTCTTTATCAAGAACTTAACATTTTAATCTATTATGAATACAGGAATTGTAAAATTTTTTAACGAGGCAAAAGGTTTTGGGTTTATTAAAGAACACGGAACAGACACTGAGTATTTTGTACACATCACTGGTTTGATTGACAAAATCAGAGAGAACGACGAAGTAACTTTTGACGTTGAACAAGGTAAAAAAGGCCCTAATGCCGTAAATGTGAAATTAGCATAAACTATACATATAGATTATCAAGATTTTTCATTTAAAATGGCTGCCAGTAGTGGCAGCCATTTTTATGTTCTTAACAATCTATTCTTATATTCACTAATCCACAAGTAGAGGTAGCTTCAATATTCAACAGTATGCTGAATTAAAATAGATAGTAGTTACTTATTATATCAATGTCGATTTTCCTATTGTTCCTACCAACGATTCTAAATATTTATCCGACTTAACATAAGCCAACTGCTGGCGCGAGTACTGAAGTTTCTCCTCTAGCTTAACCTCGTCAATAATCGACTGGTTAACCTTTCTATTACCAAACTCAATAATGTAGTTAATAGATTTCTCCCAGTGAGCCACATCGGCTTTTTGCTGTGCAAGAAGTCTATCTTTATACCACTTGCTATTTACAACATACTCGCGGGTAAACATGTTACGAACCTCGGCATCAGACAGTGTTTTACCATCATACTCGCCGTATGCCATAATCGATAAAAGAGCCTGAAGGGGTGGAATAGCCGACTCAACAACATTATCGTCGAAAAAGGTTATTGCCGATTTGTACTGAGCCTCTACAATATTGTTAATTCCATCAACATAATCTTCAAAATTTTGTGTCTCGGGCTTAAGAACCTCTTGAGTAAACACACCCATTGGCTCTTCGAAAATCTTACCTAAATGCTTAAACACAAACTTATCGGTTATTCGGTAGCCCAATCTACTTGCAAGAACAGTTTTTCCGTTATGGTCGAAATCTTCAAGCTTCTCTAGTAAGCCTTCTTTTATAAGATTATCGGGGTTCTTCTCTTCGGTTTTCATTCTACACCAAAGCTCGGGAACCAGAATACTAATATCGTGATCGAAACGACGCTTATCGCCAATAAAACCTGCTGCGGTGGTAAAACCATTATATCCGCAAAGAATATGCGAAAGTAGCGCGTTATTTAAATCTAATGTTGCTGTAAGCATATTAAAAGGCCCTTTGGTAAGAGCTCCCTCTGATCCTGCTCCGGTTGTCGATGGCGATTTACCTGTTAAGCTACAGATAAAGTCGATAAACAGCTCGGGCGTGTCTTGATAGTGTATAGGATTATAAACACTAAGAGGACGTATTCCTGATTTTCTATCAGACGGATTATTTCGTCTTCCTGGCAGAACATCGGTAACAGGCAGAACCACTCTCTGCTCGCTTTCTATACCAAACCACAGCCTAACACCCACTTTGGCTAAATGTCTATCTACAGGATAAGCTGTATCGGGGTTCTCTTGCAGGTAACGAGGATTTTTTGATGTTGTTCCGTCGTCGAGCTTGCGTAAGTGCGATGGTGTTATAAAGTATAAATCGTTTTGCTCGCCTGCTCCGGCCGAGATTAGATCTTTAATAGGATCGGTATATTTATCAAACTGAATAGCATCTTCTATAATCTCTTTTCCATCTTCGGGCGATAGAGCCTGATAGTTAACACAGAAATTATCTGTCGACGACAAATCTTGCTCGGCCTCTTTATCGTAACCACGGTTTATTGCCTCATCGGGACGCTGGAAGAATCTACGCTCGCAGTTTTCTACAACCTTAACACTTTTATCGCGTGTTTTGCGTATTGAGTGATATGGCAATGTAAATGTTGACGAAATATCGTCTTCCATCTGAACCTTAGCAGCAGCAATAAAATCGGGACGTAGCGAATGAACGTACCACGAATTTTTCTGATCGAAACCTATTCGTAAAAACGAGTTAATAATCTTACGATTGTTAAACATAAGGCTGTGACCTTTGCGGCCGTTAACGGTATCAACGGTGAAGAAGCTACGCCAGTCGGTAGAACCATCGTTGGCCATGCTTATGCGCTTAATAAGAAACAGCAGACCTTTTACATGATCGGGTATCGACGATAAAAACATATTATGCTCGTCGGTATATCCATCGAAACGGGTAAGAAGCTTAATAACCGACGAAAGGGTTATATCGCTACTTAAAAGCTCGATAGATTTTTTTGTGTTCTGACTCTTGTCTCTCCATATTTTCGAGAAATCGTAATGCAAAATCTCGTCTACCATGTCGGAGTCTCTATCTATATCGTCAATAAAGAATGTTCCGTAAATAATGGCATTTGCCAACGATTTCGATATCTCCGACTTACCTCCGCCCGATACTGTACTTGGCTTATGCAGGTACGATCCGTTGGCATTGGTAAGCACCAAACGCCACTCGGGAGCAAACGGGTGTTTCTCCATGTGTATCTTATGTCCAGTAGGAAGAACATAAAAATGATTACTAAGAAGCTTAATGCTGTTTGTAACACCTCCGCTAATCCAGCTTACCTTACCCTGATAAAGGTCGAAGTTGGCGCTCTCGGGAACATACAATACATTAGAGAATTTACGGTCGATACCATAAGTGCCCTTACTGAAATCTATAAGATCGGGATATTTTGTCTTAAGCATCTCGAAGGTAAGACCGCTCTCGCTCTTCGCTCTTATGCTGCTACCAAGAAATCTGTCGCCTACGTTACGACGAACAAATGCTAGTGTACCACCAGAGTGTTCCTCTTCGGCTAGTCCCATAAGGTTTGCCGAGAAGCTTATTTGTGTTTTAATCTCTTTCTTAGAATATCCAAAGTAGTTGTCGGCAATAAGAGTTATAACCACACCGCTAGCATCGCGACAGGTAAGCTTAAATGGCTGACCTCCGTTGTACTTCTCGTTAGGCAGTGTCCAGCACATCTCGTCGCGCTTCTGACGCTCGGTAGCATCTTTGTACGATGGCAATCCAAGCTCTTTCTTTGTAATGTTTATTAGATGCGGTGCCAATATTATACAACCTGTATGTCCTGTCCAGTGCTCTACATCTAAACCCGAGTTATTACGGAATAGATAAGGGTCGCCAGCGTTACCAAATATCGACTCAACAAAGTCGAGGTTACTTACCAGGTTTCCCGGAGCAAAGAAGCGTATCTCCATCGACTTGCGAGGGATAAATCCTGGTACCTCGGGACAAACAGTAGGACGCATAAATAGCGATGTCCATACGCGTGCCTGATTCTCTTGTAACGAGGTAAAAGGAAGATTCATTAGTGCGTCGGGTGGCGTTAGGGCTGCATTTAGTAATCCAGCAAAAGCCTTCTTAGTAACCTCTTTCTTATCGCCCGGAACAACCAACGATCCCTCTACAATATGAAACGATCCTTTTGTTGTACGACGGTCGTTTTTAGGGTTATGCAAAACACCCTGACGTATACGATACGATTTTACCATATCGTTGTTAAACTCCTTACCATTGGGAGGAAGACTAACCTCGCGGCCAATGCCCTCTTTGTCTAACACAAACGAGTCGAATGGCAAACGAATAGAATTCTCTAAATTAAGATCCTT
>JAFGOQ010000183.1 GCA_016926405.1 Bacteroidales bacterium | reverse complement strand
GAAGCCCGAAGTGCAATTGGCTTTAACAAAACTAACCGATTTAAACGACATTGTGCAGATGCTAAAAACCATTCAAGCAGAGTTTACTACCGCCGCCGATGCCTACAACAAAGCAATAATTGATGGCGAGAGTGTTCTGCCAGCATACAAGCAATGCCGTATAATTATTAGCACTCTAAACAAAGAGCTGCTTCCTTATTTATACACAATGAGCAGTGTAAACCCAGCTGTGTATGGCGATATTTATACTCAAATAGCTAGCCACATCGACCAAAACAATGCCAGGGTACACAATCGTAAACCCTCGGATGTTGAAACTCCCGAAGAGCTACCAGTTACCGAAAATTAGTATACCGCATAGTATCTTAAAAACAACGAAGCTGCCCCACAAGGCGGCTTTTTTTAGTTGTTAGGATGGGTTAAGGGAAACCGCGAAGGCGCGAAGGCGCGAAGGGGTTTTTTAGTATTTAGAGCTTGGTTATTAGAATGCTGGTAAATAGTGAAATAGTAATAAGGAGTTATTAGAGCTTTGAACTTGGTTATTAGAAATCAGTGGAATAGTGATATAGTAACATAGTGATTTAGGCATTGACAAGAAAGTGAAAAGGGAAACCGCGAAGACGCAAAGGCGCGAAGGGGTTTTTTAGTATTTAGAGCTTTGTTATTGGTTATTAGAATGCTGTTAAATAGTGAAATAGTAACATAGTGAAATAGTAACATAGTGATTTAGGCATTCACAACTTTTTAACTTTCAACTTTCAACTTTTAACTTTTAACTTTCAACTTTCAACTTTTAACTTTTAACTTTCAACTTTTAACTTTCAACTTTTAACTTTCAACTTTCAACTTTTTACTTCATACATTTACAATTGGTTTACATCTTAAATTATAAAACAAAAAAATAGAGCCACATTAAATATGGCTCTATTGTAATTTTACAACTATGTATTATTTAATACCAAGCTTTTTAGCAATAGCTTTTGGAAGAGCTTTTTTATGAATCATAATAGCAACAGTTTTCATCTTTGCATAAGACTCGCTCATGTAAAGGTAACCGCCCATATTGTTACTGTCGGTGTTCCACGAGTTCTTAATAAGATAGTATTTAGTGCCGTTTTTATCATTAGCTGTTCCAACAAGGTGCATTAAGTGGTCGTCGGTTGATTTGTAGTTATCGAAATTTTCTTGACGATTTTCTTGAGTAACGTTTATTTCTGGAACAGGAGCTGTAAAGCTGTACATTTGCTTAGCACGATCTTCGTCCGACAATTTTTCCCACTTAAGTTTTTCGCTGTCGGCAATCTCTTCAACTTGGCTAGCAGGTAAAATCATTAAACCATTTTTGTGCGAGAACCCTTTTTCGCTAACATCGCCATCCCAACAAACCGAGTATCCATTAGCTACGGCATTGTCCATAACAGCAATAAGATCTTCTATTGGCAAGTTGTAGTATAAATCGTGCGACCAGTTATCAGGAATCTCTAATACAAATTGCGAATAATATGGGTGATGGTTGTACGAAGTAATTTCTATATAATCGTCGGTGTTAAACTTAGTATGGTTCTGAAAATCTTTAGCCGAGGCAAAAGTTTTATTGTTAACAGCAAAATTAGTGGGCTCGCTGCCTAAATATGTATCTAAAATGCTTTTGTAAGCATCAAACCAAACAGGAGTAACTTTGCGGTTTTTGTTTTTTATTACTGCGTCTAAAACACCTAACAGACTAGCCTCCATTTCGCCATGAACATGAATTGTTTCGCCGTAGTTAAGCGCCATATATGCATTCTCTGGCACAAAACCCCACTGTTTTACAACGTTTAAAACATCGTGAGCCTGTCCGCCCTGACCAAAATTGTTGTTTCCTTGATAACGGAAATATTGCATAGCCTTATTTTCGTATCCATGACGTGCAAAATACATCTCCGATAAATCAACCTCGCCGTAGCCCATACGTAAAAGCTCTGTTTCAATAAACGAGGTTGTTGCAAAGCTCCAGCATGTTCCTGTGCGCTGCTGATCTTTAACAGGTGTTGTTTTAATGTTTACCTTGTTTGTAAACTCAAACTCTTTGTAGTTTGTGTCGTCTTGTGCCGAAACGCTCATAAATATTAGCGAAGCAGCAAGTAGTAACCCAAATTTTCTCATTGTTTATAAAGTGTTAATTCATATTATTTTTTACAGATGGCTTTTTGATATAAAAACCTTTAGCAAGTTTAATTCTATTTTCGGAATTAGGGCTGATGTTATGCCATATTGTAACAATGTTGTTGATTGATGTGAATAATAGTACAGTGAACATGCTAAAACAGTATGATAGTTTTTGTTTACTGTGAAGCTGTAGAGACAAGGCAGTGCCTTGTCTCTACGTTGCTAGCAATTACCAATAGCTGTATTATTTATGACTAGAAGTTTGACTTATAGTTTTTGCGGTAAAGATAATTTGTAGGCACTGCCTTGTCTCTACGTTGCTAGCAATTACCAATAGCTGTATTATTTATGACCAGAAGTTTGACTTATAGTTTTTTCGGTAAAGATTAATTGTAGGCACAGCCTTGTCTCTACGTTGCTAGCAATTACCAACAGCTGTATTATTTATGACTTGAAGTTTGGCTTATATTTTTTGCGGTAAAGATAATTTGTAGTCAGTGCCTTGTTTGAATGTGAAATTGGATTAGTAGGTGATCCATATTTATAAATTCATAGAACAAAAAAAATCCTATCTGGAAAACCAAATAGGATTTGTAGTTATTATACTATTATTTATAAAATCTTGTTAATAGTAGGATCTGGGAAAACAAGCGTCGGTTTAAAACCTTTAGCTTCTTCAAAATCCATCGATGCGTAAGAAATAATAATAACAACATCGCCAACAGCAACTTTACGTGCAGCAGGTCCATTTAAACAAACCGCTCCCGAACCACGTTCGCCAGTAATAACGTACGTTTCTAGTCTCTCTCCATTGTTAATATTAACGATTTGCACTTTTTCGTTCTCGATAATATTAGCTGCATCCATCAAATCTTCGTCAATGGTTATACTTCCCACATAATGCAGATTGGCTTCGGTAACCGAAACCTGATGGATCTTTGATTTTACTACCTGAATATTCATAACGAGGCAAAATTAATAATTTAATTTCAGATTATCGATTAATCTAACTTTTCCTGCAAAAACAGCTACACAAATATTCATCGGTTCGTCAATCCAATTACTCAAAGATTTTAACGTTGCCGAATTTACAATATCCACATACTCAACTTTTAGCAGCCCATTATCTTCAATTTGCGCTACCAATTCATTTTTAATATCCTCAACAGCGAACTTACCTATGTTATTTTTAGCATTAGTAAGAGCTTTGAAAATTACTGGCGAAACAGATCTATGCTCCTCTGTTAACAATGTGTTTCGCGAACTCATAGCCAAGCCATCCTCTTCACGTAGAATAGGACAACCAATAATCTGAATATCATGATTAAGCTTTTTAACCATAAATCTAATTATTGATAATTGTTGGAAATCTTTCTCTCCAAAAAAAGCAAAATTAGGCTTAACAATATTAAAAAGTCTGTTTACAACTTCAACAACTCCATCGAAATGACCAGGTCTAAATTCGCCTTCCATAACTTTATCTAAACCTTCAAGATCTAGAGAAAGAGATGAATTGTCAGGATAAATTTCCTCAACCGAAGGAACAAAAACAACATCGCAACCCTCTTTTTCAAGTTTTGCAAGATCTTCGTTTAGTGTGCGAGGATATTTTTCTAAATCTGTTTTGTCGTTAAACTGAGTAGGATTTACAAAAATACTAGTAACAACTACATCACATTTCTGCTTTGCTGCTCTAATTAACGAACAATGACCATTGTGCAATGCACCCATTGTAGGAACAAAGCCAATTACCTTGTTAGTGTTATAATTATCTAGAATTGCTCGCAAATCCAAAACACTCTCAACTACTCTCATATTTTTATCAAAATAAAAAACAACCAAAAAACATAATTAACGTCCCGATAGAAAAACTATGTTGGCTACTATCACAACTGAAAGGTGAAAAATTCGTGCAAATATATATTATAATTTCGAACACATTATAAATATTAAACAAATAGAACAACAATAATAGGTCGTCTACAATCGATAAAGTTTAGAAAAATCAATATTTTTACTACTTTTGTGTAATTATCTAAATAGATAGAAAGTGATGACAAAAAAAAGAGTATTGTTTATTTCTCAAGAGATTACTCCATATCTACCTGAGAGTAAGATGGCGAAAATGGGGAGATTCCTTCCTCAAGGAATACAAGAAAAAGGGAAAGAAATAAGAACCTTTATGCCTAGATATGGCTTAATTAACGAACGACGCAACCAATTACACGAAGTAATCAGACTTTCAGGGATGAATCTGGTAATTGACGATACAGATCATCCGCTTATTATTAAAGTGGCTTCGATACAATCAGCAAGAATGCAGGTTTATTTTATAGATAACGAAGACTACTTTCAAAGAAAACACATTCTTCTTGATGAAAAAGAGACGTTCTTTGCCGACAATTACGAAAGAGCCATATTTTTTGCAAAAGGAGTTATTGAGACTGTTAAAAAATTACGCTGGGCTCCAGATTTAGTTCATTGCCAAGGGTGGATTACAGGTTTAGTACCGCTTATGCTTAAGAAAGAGTATTCTGACGATCCTTTATTTGAAAATACAAAGATTGTTTATTCTGTTTTTGACGATAAGTTTGATAGTCAGGTGGATCCTAATTTTAAGAAGAAATTATTATTAGAAGGGTTTAAAGAAGGAGATGTTAAACTTATTGAAGAAGCTAATTTCGAAACATATTCTAAACTGGCTATTGAATATTCTGATGGTGTTATAGAGGGTGATGAAGAAATAAATTCGAACATTAAACAATTTGTGTCTGAATCGAAAAAGCCTAACCTAACTTATTTCCCTGAAGAGACCTATATTGATGAGTATAACAAATTTTACGACCAATTACTTTAACCTTTATTAAGAGCCTTTTAACATATTATTGTTGCAAAATGTAATATATTTCGCAGGCAATATTAATGGTTATTAATTTAATAAAAACAGATGAACAGAAAACAACTAATACTTATAACCCTAATCACAATTCTTTCACTTTATAGTTGTAAAAAAGAGTTAACCGATTTAGGATCTGATTTAATTCCTGCTGGCCAGAAATTAGAATTTGCAGTTGATACACTTAATTCTATTCAGTTAAGTACAATATCGAATCCTTTTGTAAGTATGGAGACTTATATCAATAATGATTCGAAAACGAGCACTATGCTTATTGGTAGCTATAACGATTCTGAATTTGGAAATATAACATCTGATTTTATTTCAGAAATATATCCAGCTTATCTTGTAGCCGACACTTTTAAAAATATTACAGCAATTGATTCTGTTGTTCTTACGCTTACAAATACAAATCTTAAAAAGCTTAAATACCAAACATATATTGGGGATACTAATTTGGTTATGAATTTTAATCTAGGTTATCTTTCTAATATATTAAAGCCAAATGTTCAGTATACTGCTGATGAATATAATAGTTTGAAAGGTGATTTTATCCAAGCTTCATCATTTAGAATGAAAGATACAGTGAATATTAAAATGGATAATGCTTTTGGAGAAAAGCTTGTTGGTTACACAGATAAAAATTATACTGTTTTTGAAGATGTTGATAAATATCGTAACTATATTAAAGGTCTTTATATTGAGGCGGAGAAATTGTCAAATAAAGGTTGTATAGGAAAATATAGTATGCCTTATTGCAAGGTAACTGTATATTGTAAAGAAGGAACCAAAATTTCAAATAAATTATTCTTCCTTTCTTCAGTAAGAAATAAAAATATAATTCACAGAGACTATTCCACAACAAATTTTTCTGGTAATATCGATAATGAAGATTCTAATGGAGATTATGCGTACACTAGCTCGTTGAGGGGACCTGTTATTAAGTTTTCGAAAGATTCATTATTAAGTTGGAAAGAGAGAATACTAAAAAATACTACACCAAATGGGTCAAGTACAAATCTTAATATAGCTATTAACAAAGCTGAGATTTTAATACCTGTTCCTACTAAAGATATTTCGAATATTCAGGATTCTTTAAGAGGACTTAGTCCGATATTATATTCTGTAAAGCAAGATACTTTATATAATTATATTACAAGAGCAACATATGATTCAGTTAAAAAAATATATGTATTCAATATAACTTCTTTTATTCATAATTATGTTCGAGAGAAGAATGTTCCTGAAAATTTAATAATTTCAACAGATTTTCTTGATCCAAATAGAAGCGAAAGTTTATTCGAACTTAAAAAATCAATGGTTTTTAATAATACAAATAATATTAAACCTATGATTTTAATCTCTTACACAAAATTATAATATAAATGTGCGGAATAGTAGGATATATTGGAAATAGAGAGGCTCTTCCTATTTTACTTAAAGGTCTTAAACGACTTGAATATAGAGGCTACGACTCTGCTGGAGTTGCCTTAAACAATGGTGGAATAAAAATATTTAAGTGTCAAGGTAAAGTTGCCGATCTTGAAAATCACATTGGCACCCAAAATGCCTCTGGAAGTATAGGTATGGGACATACTCGCTGGGCTACTCATGGTGTACCTAACGATATTAATGCTCATCCTCATAGTTCTCAGAAAGGACATTTTACTTTAATTCATAACGGAATTATAGAAAACTATGCTGAATTAAAAAGTAAACTTCAACATAGAGGATATGAATTCAAAAGTGACACTGATACCGAGGTTTTAGTTAATTTAATTGAATACATATATTTAAAAGGCAATATTACACCTGAAATTGCTATTCGATTAGCTCTTAGTAAAGTTGAAGGAGCTTATGGCTTAGTTATTCTTTGCGACAAAGAACCTGAAACTATTTTTGCTGCACGCAAGGGAAGTCCTTTGGTTATTGGTGTTGGCGATAACGAATACTTTTTAGCTTCAGATGCAACTCCTATTGTTGAATACACAAAAAGTGTTATTTACCTTAACGATAATGATGTTGCTGTTATTAAAAAGAATGAGCTTAAGCTAAAGAATATTAAAAATGATATTTTAACCCCAAAAATCCAAAAATTAGATTTAGAATTAGGACAGATTGATAAGAATGGTTTCGACCATTTTATGCTCAAAGAAATTTATGAGCAGCCTAAATCTATTCTAGATACATATCGTGGCCGAATCAACACAAACAGTAATGAGCTTACACTTGGAGGTCTTTACGATATTTTACCTAAAATTGAACACGCCAGACGTATAATTATTATTGGTTGCGGAACATCGTGGCATGCAGGAATGGTTGGAGAATATCTAATTGAAGAACTTGCTCGTATTCCTGTTGAAGTTGAATATGCTAGCGAATTTAGATATCGTAATCCTATACTATACAAAGACGATATTGTTATTGCAATTAGTCAAAGTGGAGAAACTGCAGATACTTTAGCTGCAATTAAGATGGCCAAAGAAGCTGGTGCTACTGTACTTGGAATTTGTAATGTAGTAGGATCAAGCATACCTCGCGAAACTGATGGTGGTGTATATACTCACGCTGGTCCAGAAATTGGAGTAGCTTCTACTAAAGCTTTTACTGCTCAAGTTACTGTTTTAACAATGATTGCTATTCTTCTTGGACGTAGAAGAAAAACTGTAGATGATAACTTATACTCTTCACTGATAAATGGTTTGCTTGCTTTACCTGAAAAAATTGAAGAGGTTCTTAAAAGTAACGATATAATAAAAGAAGTCAGCTCTCATTTTTACGAGGCTACTAACTGCTTGTATTTAGGACGAGGTTATCTATTCCCTGTAGCTCTTGAAGGGGCATTAAAGCTGAAAGAGATTTCTTACATTCATGCAGAAGGATATCCTGCTGCCGAGATGAAACATGGTCCAATAGCCCTAATTGACGAAAAAATGCCAGTTATTGTTATTGCAACAAAAGACTCATCATACGATAAAGTTGTTAGTAATATTCAAGAGGTTAAGGCTAGAAAAGGAATTGTTTTAGCTATCGTAACCAAAGGAGATACTGTTATTAAAAATATGGCCGATTATGTAATTGAAATACCAGAAACACCAGAACAGTTATCTGCTCTGCTTTCTGTAATTCCTCTTCAACTACTTTCGTATCATATTGCTATTATGAGAGGTTGTAACGTAGATCAGCCACGAAATTTAGCTAAATCTGTTACTGTTGAATAATATTCATAAACTATATAAAAAGAGCTCCTTTAGAGCTCTTTTTTTTGTCCAATATTTTGCTGTATATTTATGATTGCTTATTGCATATACACACAATATATAGGCTAATACAGAGTTATTATCAATAAAACATTATACCCTTGAAAAAATATAATTACACATTACTAATTTTTACATTTTTATTAGTGGTTTCATCTTGCTCTAACAAGAAAAACACTACAATGTCTCGAGCTTTTCACAATGTAACAGCGCGATATAATGTATACTTCAATGCTAAAGAAAGTTTCAAAAAAGGAATTTTAAAAGCCGAAAAGAAAGCTAATTATAATTATGCCGATTTTCTTCCTATATATTTATTCGAAAATCCAGAATCTCAGTCGCTATTAACTTCTGACATGAACAGAGCGATAAAGAAATGTAATATTCTTATTTCTAAGCATTCAATAACATCAAAGCCAAAAAACTTTGACAAACAAAAGCTTAAAAACAAAGATCTTGTTCGACAGACTGAATACTGTAAGTGGGTAGATGATGCCCATTTATTAATGGGAAAAGCTCATTTGTATAAAGGAGAAAATGAGATGGCTGTAAAACTTTTTATCCTAACAAAGAATCAATATTTCTATCTTGATGTTAAGTATGATGCTGAATTGTGGCTTATTAAGGCATACCTAAATTCGAACAGATTAGACGAGGCTTTCGTTGGATTGGAAGCCTTACGAAAGTCAAACAAAACTCCTGAAAAAATTAAATTGGAACTAAGTGCTGCTTATGCCGAC
The DNA here is from genome assembly GCA_016926405.1 of Bacteroidales bacterium. Classification (GTDB taxonomy): domain Bacteria; phylum Bacteroidota; class Bacteroidia; order Bacteroidales; family UBA6680; genus UBA6680. The sequence continues at coordinate 14,277 of JAFGOQ010000183.1, read as the reverse complement.
TATTACATAAAAGCAAAGAAGATAAAAGAAGCTATTCCGTATATTATTAAAGCAATAGATGAGTCAAAAAAACGATCGGAAAGAGAAAGACTTAACTATATTTTAGCACAAGCATACCAAAATACCAATCAATTTGAACTTGCTAGAAACCAGTATACAAAGGTTATTAAAATGAATCCTGTATACGAAATGACTTTTAATGCTAAAGTTAACTTAGCCACCTCTTTTAACAATTCTTCAAACAATTCTGAAGACCTGAAAAAGACAATGCTAAAAATGCTAAACGATAATAAAAATATAGATTTTAAAGATCATATTTATTTTGCTTTAGCCGAGATAGAAAAGAAATCTGGCAATAAGAAACAAGCTCTTGAGTATTACACTCTGTCGACCAGAAGTGAAGGGAAGAATAATACTATTAAAACAAAATCTTACCTGAGTATGGCACATCTAAATTTAGATACCAAAAATTATTTAGATGCTGCATTTTTCTTCGATAGTACTTTGCTTTTTATTCAGCCTGACTTTCCAAAATATGGTGAAGTAAGTAGTCAAACCAAGGATTATTCTCTATTATCAAAGAATCTGCATATTGTAAACTATCAAGATAGTCTTATGCATCTTTCGCTAAAACCAAAAGTTGAAATTGATAATATTATTAGCGGAATAATTGCACAGATTATACAGGATGAGAAAGATAAAGAGGCAGCTTTGCTTGCTATGCAAGGATCGTCGTCAAATAACAGACTTAATATGAATCAGCAACAGTCGTTAAATACGGGTGAGGCTGGCAAATGGTATTTCTATAATCAGAGTGCAATAAGTTTCGGAAGAAACGAATTTAAGATGAAATGGGGAACTCGAAAGCTAGAAGATAATTGGAGACGCTTTAATAAAAAGATGGGTGACTCATCACTTGCTTCCGACGAGGAATCTGAAGAAGAAAACACCGAGGTAGATTTATCATCAATTATTCCTAAGGGAGACAAAAAAAGTAAAGATTATTACTTAAGTCAAATTCCTTTTTCAGATTCGGCTAAATTACAATCAAAAGCAAAAATAGAAAAAGCTCTTTTCGAAACAGGTAAAATATATAAAGACAATTTACATGATTTTAATAAGTCTATGGAGGCATTTGAATCGCATATAAGCAGATTTAAAACAAGCCCAGCTCGTCCAGATGCTTTGTTTTATGCATATCAGGCAGCCGACTCTATTAATAATAACGAAAAACAGAATTATTACAAGCAAATATTATTGTCTGAATATCCAACTTCGAAATATGCCCAATATTTAAGAGATCCTAATTATTTACAAAAGATAAAGTCTAAAGAAAATGAGATAGAGTTATTTTATCAGCAAACATACAACCAATATATTACCGCTAACTATAGTGCTGTATTAGGATTTTGCGATTATGCCGATGAAAATTATAAGGATCATAAAGTTTATCCAAAATTTGAATTGTTAAGAACACTTGTCTACGGAAAACAGATGAACGAAACTTTTTTCAAAGAGAAATTGATCGAGTTAAGCAAGAAATACGAAACCAACGAAGTTGGGCAAAAAGCTGCCGAAATTTTAACATTCTTAGAGCAGAAACAAATGATAATTCAGATGGGTAAAACAACAAGTACCATTGAAACGCAAACTTCATCAACAGGATCTACAGATATGTTTTCGTTAGTTCCTAGCGAGGAACATTATATTTCGGTAGTTTACGATACCGTTGCTGTAGACAAAAATCAGCTGAAGTTTGAAATCATTAACTTTAATGTTGATAATTACATCGACAAAAACTACAAAATAAGGAAAGAGAATCTTTTCCAAAATATTGATATTTATATAATTTCTGGTTTTAAAGATATTGAAGAGTCAAAAGGCTATTACAATAAGCTTAAAAATGAAAGCGACAGTGTTTTTGTAAAAACTGGAAAAAATAATGTTCAGTATTTCATTATTAGTGTCTCAAATTTAGAAACACTAACACAACAAAAAAACCTAAAAGATTATATTGATTTTTTCAACAAACAGTACTAATAAAATAACTATGACCATTAATATTCTTTGGGTTGACGACGAAATTGATGTTTTAAAACCTCATATAATTTTTCTTGAACATAAGGGCTATATTGTAGATACTGCAACAAATGGCGAAGATGCTATTGAAATAGTTCAAGAAAAAAATTTCGATATTATTTTTCTTGACGAGAACATGCCTGGAATTAGTGGTTTGGAAGCATTAAAGGAGATTAAAAAAATTAAACCTCATACGCCAATTGTAATGATTACAAAAAGCGAGGAGGAGAACATAATGGAACAGGCAATAGGATCTAAAATCGCCGATTACCTTATAAAACCAGTTAATCCTAAGCAAATTTTATTATCCATTAAAAAGAATACTCAGCACTCTCAGCTAATTGAAAACACAACAAGTTCAACCTATCAATCGGAATTTGGTAAATTATCGTTTGATATTAGCCAAGCAAACAGCTATGCCGATTGGATAGATATTTATAAAAAAATTGTTTATTGGGAATTAGAACTTAGCAGTGGAGATAATCAATCGATGCTAGAGGTTATTAACCATCAGAAAAACGATGCCAATAATGAATTCGCAAAATTTATAAAGAAGAATTATCGGACTTGGTTTGAAGCGGACGAAGAAGATAAGCCTCTTTTATCGCACAATATTTTTAAAAATAAAATATTTCCTCTTCTTGATACCGAAGAAAAAATCTGTGTAATTGTTATTGACAATTTCCGATACGATCAATGGAAAGTTCTTGAGCCAAAAGTTAACCAGTTTTTCGACATAAAAGAAGAGATGTATTACAGCATTCTTCCAACAGCAACACAATATGCTCGAAATGCAATTTTTGCTGGACTCATGCCTCTTGATATACAAAAGCTATTTCCTCAATACTGGTTAAACGACGAGGATGAAGGGGGTAAAAATATGTTCGAGGAAGAGTTGTTAAAAACTCAGATTGATAGACTTGCTAAGAAAATACCTTTTGTATACGAGAAAATTACAAACTCAAAACAAGGCAAAAAAATAGTATCCGACATAAACAAATACACTAATAACAAATTAACTGTTTTTGTTTACAACTTTATTGATATGCTTTCGCATGCACGAACAGAAATGGATATTATAAAAGAATTAGCTTCAGACGAAGCGGCTTACCGATCATTAACACAAGGTTGGTTCGACCACTCAGATTTGTTCGACATTCTTAAGAAACTTAACGAATCAGGAATAAAGGTTATTATAACAACTGATCATGGAACAATAAAAGTAAACAATCCTGTGAAAGTTATTGGAGATAAAAATACATCAACTAATTTGCGTTATAAATTAGGAAGGAACTTGAATTATAATAAAAAAGAGGTGTTTGATATTGAAAATCCACACGAGGTTCATCTACCAAAAACAAACATTTCGTCGTCGTACATATTTGCTTGTAATAACGACTATTTAGTTTATCCTAATAACTACAATCAGTTTGCTGCTTATTACAAAAATACTTTTCAGCATGGTGGGGTATCACTTGAGGAAATGATAATTCCTTTTATAACTTTGTCGCCAAATAAAAAGTGATAATCATGCAGATTAAGGTTTCAAATTTAAGCGAGTTGCCTAATGCGGCAAAACAGATTCTTGAAGAGATAAAAGAACGTAAAATTATTGCCTTTTATGGCAATATGGGTGCTGGAAAAACAACATTAATTACAGAACTCTGTAGAGCGTTAAATGTTGTTGATACTATAAGTAGCCCAACTTTTTCGCTTGTAAACGAATATCATACCCAAAACGACGAAATAATTTTTCATTTCGATTTTTACAGAATAGAAAAACAAGAAGAGGTGTACGATTTTGGCTATGAAGAATATTTCTATAGCGAAAACTTATGTTTAATAGAATGGCCCGAATTAATTGAGAATCTACTTCCCGAAGATTATATAACAATTAAGATTGAAATTATTGACAACGACTCTCGATTAATTACAGTGGAGTAATTATCAAATTATTTACTAACTTGTGGTTAAACAATAATTTAATCACAATATGTCGAAAGCTGATTCTACTGATAATTTTTTTCGAAGCGAAGGTTTACTACCTCAAGAAGAACTTCTTGAGGTTCGTAATAAAAGTAATTCGTATATAGTTGGTATTCCAAAAGAGTCCGATCCTAACGAGAGAAGAGTTTTAGTAACTCCTCAGGGAACCGAAGAGTTAGTTAATCAGGGTCATAGGGTTTTTGTTCAAAGCGGGGCAGGTAAAAGTTCTAACTATAGCGATTTAGATTATAGCGATTACGGCGCCGAAATAGTACAAACGATAGATGAGATATTTACCAATGCCGATATAATACTCAATATCAAGCCGTATTCATTAAAGACTATAAAAAAACTTAGAGGGAATCAGCTCATATTTAGCTCTCTTCAAGATGTAGAGAATATTAAAGAATATGTCTCTATTTTAATGGAGAAAAAAATTACAGCTATTGCTCCCGAAAAGATAAAAGATAAACATAATAACAGTCCTGTTATTAGCTCGATGAGCGAAATAGCAGGGAAAGTAGCTATATTTATTGCCGCCGAATTGTTAAGCAACACGCGTGGAGGGAAAGGGGTTTTGCTAGGAAATATTACAGGAATTACTCCTCCCGAGATTATTGTCTTTGGAGCAGGTAAAGCTGCCGAAACAGCTATAAAAACGGCATTAGCAATTGGTGCTACCATTAAAGTTTTCGATAAATCAATTTATCGTTTACAAGAACTTCAGAATAAAATTGGTCGTTGTATTTACACTTCTGTTTTGCAAAAACAGGTTATAGAAAAAGAGCTTCTATCTGCCGATGTTGTGATTGGTGCAATGCATAATCTAAATGAAAACCCCGAATTTATCTTATCTAATGAGATGGTTAAAACCATGAAAGAAGGTTCGGTAATTATTGATTTAAGTATCGATAAAGGTGGGTTTGTTGAAGGTAGCAGACCTACAACTTTAACAAATCCAACATACATTAATAATGGGGTAATTCATTATAATGTTCCTAACGTAGCATCGCAGGTGTCGCGAACGGCTTCAATATCGTTAAGCAATATTTTTATTCCTTTAATCACGCAAATTGCTAATTGTTGCTCTTTTAATAATGCAATAAAAGCTGACTTAGGATTAAGGAAAGGAATTTATGTATTTAATGGTATTCTTACCGACTCTCATATAGGTCTTAAAACTGGAATTCAATCAAGAGATATTGAACTATTAATGGCAGCATTTTAATTTAAAGCATGTTAAAATAATAAATCAGAAGAAATTAATCTTCTGATTTATTTTTGTGTTAAGTATCACTAATACTTAATATATAATTGAAAGAGCTTTTAGAGTGAAAATCTGTACGAGAATTTTACCATAAAAATATCGGTAGGAGGGAGTTTAAATATCTTTCCCATATCGTAGTTATAAGCAGGAGTGTAATCGTCGTTCGGATCGCGAGTTTGCGACCACACAAAGTACAATGCCGATCCTGGTTTGTATTCCCAACGAACAACAAAGTTTGACAATAAAACCTTTACATCGAAATTAGGGTTGCCTATACTATAATCTACCGAATTGTCGTTGTTTTCATCAATAGAATACTCGTCGTTTTCCGACGAATAAGATATCTGACTAGAAGAAAAGGCAGAAAATCTATCAACAAAATTTGTTGCATCAGGATCAGTTACATACTTAAATTCTGAATACTCCCCGAATGAAATAAAAGGTTGTCCAAAATATTGAATACTTAATGTTGGAGTCAAACTTAAGTCTGCTCTAAATTCCAAACGTAAGGTTTTCTGATCTATTTTACCCAAAATATATCTCATCTCATCGCCATATTCAACCTCTGTAACATATTGAAGTTTATCAATGCGTTCTGAAATAGATGGCGATATAGATAATTTAAGTGCATCAATTGGTCGGTACGAAAAATTTATGTTATAATTATTTCGGTGCGATGAATTATTAATACTATTTCCTGCTGAATAATTTGCCGAGAAAATCCATGCTTTTCTTTCGTCGGTCTCAAACCCCATCCAATAGTTATTTGCAGCAGGTGTCCAGAAAGATGGTCCTCCTCGTAAATAAGAAGTGCTTCTTCCTTCGAAATTATAATTATAACCAGCCCAAACAGACCAATAATTATTAAACTGTCCCCACCCGTTTGTATTTAAACCAAAACCATTATAGTTGAGAGCAAAATCGCGACTTTGCCATTGCGATGCATTTAAACTCAAATATTTAAACACTTTTGTTGGTTTACTAATGTTGTATCCCATCCAGAATATTTGAGTAACATCGTCGGCACCTCTGTAATATCCTACATCGTTAATCTCAAATCCAGGAGATTTCATTGTTATCCAACCTGCATATCTTAAACCACTGTTGTTTAGTTTACCTAAAACAATTGTTGATGAAAAACCTGTTAAGCTTGTTAACGAAGAATCGAGTTTAAGATGGTCGGCATCGGGACGCTGAAATCGGTGATTCCACGAGCGTTGAGTGCGTGTAATAGCTGTTGAATCGCCAGCAACATGACTCATGGTGAATTTAAAATCGAGCATATATTTATTATCTGCCCAACGATGGTTTAAATCGACTCCTCCTGTATATGCTTCTTTATGAAGAAATTTTAAATTTTCGGTGTCAATTTTTCTGTTTGTAGCTGTAAACATACCACCAACTACAGTACTTCCTTCGTTAAAATCTTTTTGTGCTCGCGAAACAAAGTAATTAGTATAAGGCTCAACTTTTTCTTTCCACTCTGTTCCTTGGTAGTTGATTTTGGCGTATTCTGATTGTGTTACTGTTTCCATTAAACCAACAGTCCAACCATTTTGAGTCTTTCCTGAAACTTTTAATGCACCAAGAATTCTTGTGTTTTCGGGTTGAAGAACGTATGCAGTATCTGAAGCTTCGTCTGGATAAAATGATGGACCTTTACCTATTCGTCGAGAGTAAAATAGATTCTCTTGCGACATATCGCCATCGCCAAAACCTAAATTAAAGTTAGTAATCTCTTTTCCAGCAACAAAAAACGGACGTTTTTCGGGGAAGTACGATTCAAAAGCCGAAAGATTAACCTCTGAGGCATCAGCCTCTACCTGACCAAAATCGGGGTTTATAGAGTAGTCGAGAGTAAAGTTGTTTGTTAAACCAAGTCTACCATCTAAACCAATATTAAACTTAGGGTCGGTACCGTCACGATAAACATTACCCGACTCTTTATCATAGGTTTTGATTCCCCCAACAACATAAGGAGCAATTTCGTTTTGACGCTTTGGTTGTAGATTAATAATTCCTGTTAATTCACCAAAATGGCTTACCCATCCTGATGCTTTTCTGTCGAAATGTTTCCAAAATGAATTTTCACCTTTTCTAAATATCGATCTACGTATTTGAAAACCCCAAGTAAGATTTTCTGATTTCGAAAAGCGAAGTTGCGAAACAGGTATTTTCATTTCGGCCACCCAACCATCTTTTTCGATGGCTGTTGCCAAATACCAAATAGGATTCCATGAACTATCTGTTCTATCCCCATCAGCAGTAACCATCTGATCAGATTTTACACCCGAAGCACTTGCTGTGAAACAAAATGCAGTACGTTTGTCATGATAGCTATCAAAATAAACATCTACCCTGTCGCCCTGATAAGTATCGCGTTGCGATAATCGTCTAACAATGCTATCTGGTGCCGAATCGAGAGCTTTTACATAAACGTAAATAAAATCGTTATCGTAAAGAATTTTAAACTTAGTTTGCTCTGTTGCAATTTGCCCGTCGTAAGGTGTACGCTGATGAAAGTCTCCACCATCCCATTCTACAGCGTTCCAAGCATCGTCCAAAACGCCGTCAATTCTTATTGGCTCTGATACTTTTTGGGTAGTGAATACTTTATCCTGCGAAAACAGAATAGTGGTAATAAAAGAAAGTAAAATTGTAATTGTGGATCGATTCATATAGTTAGTGTTTCTTGGTTGTAAAACAACAAGCAGACCAAGAAACACTATACTTTAAATATCAAGAGATTAAAGTTGTTAAGAATTATACATAAACTGTACGTTTTTGTTACAGTAAGTTCGATTCCGTACAGTTTTGGCTATCTACATACCCTTGATCTATAAGTAAATTAGATTGTTTGTACGCTTGAACAGCAAGAAAATCGGCACGCTCGTTTCCTGGGATATTTGCATGACCTTTCACCCAATGAAATTTCACCTTGTGACTTCGGTAACATTTCAGAAAACGTTTCCACAAATCGGGGTTTTTCTTGTCTTTAAACGACTTTTTTTCCCAACCAAACACCCATCCTTTTTCAACCGCATCGGCAACATATTTAGAGTCGGTGTATATTTCAACTTCCGAGCCAGCTATTTTTAATGCTTCCAAAGCAACAATAACGGCTAACAATTCCATTCGGTTATTTGTGGTAAGCTGGTAACCTTGCGATAACTCCTTACGATGATTACCACTCATTAATACAGCACCATAGCCACCAGGACCAGGGTTTCCACTTGCTCCTCCGTCGGTATATATGATAATTTTAGATGGCATGTGGTAGTTGAATTCCTGTGTTTGCAATAAATAGTTTAATTGAAATGGCTAGTAGTACTACTCCAAAAATTTTACGAAGGATAAAAATACCAGCTTCGCCAAGTAGTTTCTCAACATGTTTTGTCATTCTCAAAACTATATATACAATAATCATATTCATTACTATAGCAATTGCAATTTCTAAAGTAGAATATTGCGAAGCAAGCGATAGAATTGATGTAATAGTTCCTGCTCCAGCAATTAATGGGAATGCAATAGGTACAATTGATGCTCCACCTGGTGTATCGTAGTGAAAGAAGTCTTTGCCCATAATCATTTCCAGAGCCATAAGAAACATAACAATAGCACCAGCAATAGCAAACGAAGCAATGTCAACACCAAAAAGACCAAGTAGCTTTTCGCCTGCAAATAAAAATGCCAGCATTATTCCAAAAGCAACTAATGTAGCCTTTCCTGATTCTATCTTTCCACTTTTCTGCTTTAAATCGATAATAATTGGTACTCCACCAGTAATATCAATTACTGCAAAAAGCACCACAAAAACCGAAATAACATTTATAAATTCTATTCCCATAATATTTTCTTTTTTTGGAACAAACAATAAAAAACAATAATGGTTGAACCATTAATTAAAAACAAGCTTAAGTATTATTTATTAAAAAAAACGAACAATAATAAACCGCTCGCTTAGCCTAATAATTACAAACGTATGAAATAAAACAAAAAAAACCGCATTTAAAATTAAATGCGGTTTTTGAAGTATTTTGTGAAATTTCTATTCTACAATAGTCATCTCGTCAATAAGGTTTTTAGCACCAGCAAATTTATCGATTATCCATAGTGTGTATCTAACATCTAGGTTAATACAACGCTGAAGGTTTTCTTCGAAATCAATATCGCCCGACATTGCCTCTGAGTTACCATCGAAAGCTGTTCCAATAAGTTGGCCTTCGGCATTCATTACAGGCGAACCTGAGTTACCTCCAGTAATATCGTTGTTTGACAAGAAACAAGTATGTAGTTTACCATTTTCGGCATAACGACCAAAATCTTTCAAAGCATAAAGCTCTTTTAATCTTGAAGGAACAACAAATTCGGGGTTGGTGGCATCTTCTTTCTCAATAACACCGTTAATTGTAGTGAAGTAGTTGTACTTAACTGCATCGGCAGGGCTATAGCCATGAATATCGCCATAAGTTAAACGAAGAGTTGAGTTAGCATCAGGAGCCATAAACTTATCGGCATTCATCTCTAGAACAGCCTGAGTGTATAGTCTCATTCCTTTTTCAACTTCGTCTAGCTTAGTGTATTTTTTAGCTATCGACTTGTAGAAATCCATAATAGAGTTGCTTACTTTATATGCAAGGTCGTTTTCAATAGCCTCTTTTGTTGGATTAGCAAGGAAAGCTAATGCATTTTCTTTTGAAGCAGTAATTGAAGTTTTATAGAAATCGTCGGCAAAAAGTTTAACACTACCTTTATAGTCGTTTTCAATAATTTCGTAGAACGATGGCATTTCAGGAGCATTGTTTTTGTAATATTCATACAAACCAATCATTACACTTTTATCGGTAGTTAAATCGTAATCTTTATAACCTTCGTCGACACCTTTTTTAAGCTGTGCTACATATTCATCAATTTTTTTCTGATCAACTTTTTTAGCTGTCATAAGCTTGTAAAGTTTATCTAGTTTTCTACCATTCATAGGAGCTTCTGGGCCACTAATTAAAGCTTCGCGAACGTATGTGTCAAGCTCTGCAAAAGGTTTATTTGCTTGATAATATTCTTCAACTAGCTTAAGAGCATTGCCAAATTTCTTCTCACGAGCAGGATCTTTTGCAATCCAGGCTTTTAAATTATTTTCAATTTTTTGCTTAGCTCCCATTGTATTTAGCTTACGTAGAGCTTTGTTTTGTTGATTTGAGTATTTCCAATAGTTAGAGCTACGTGCATATTTCGATGCGTATTTAATACGAACTTCGTCGCTTTTATACATCTGCTCGCGCATCTTATCTAACTTAACAGTACGAACATTATAAACAAGTTTGTTAGTAACATCCATTGTTTTTTGTAGACCAAAAGTTGTTAAAAAGCGGTTTGTTGTTCCAGGGAATCCCATTACCATTGCATAATCGCCCTCTTTAACACCTTTAATAGATATTGGTAAGTGATGCTTTGGTTTAAGTGGAACATTATTTTCAGAATATGCTGCTGGCGAACCATCTGGTGCAGTGTATATACGGAACATAGAGAAATCAGCAGTATGACGTGGCCACATCCAGTTGTCTGTATCGCCACCAAATTTACCCATCGATGATGGAGGAGCACCAACTAAACGAACATCTTTGTAAATAACATATACAAAAAGGAAAAACTGATTTCCGTTGAACATGCTTTTTACATTAGCACTATACTGTGTTCCTTTTTCGGCTTTAGCCTCAATTTTTTTAGCAATTTTTTTAATTTTTGCTTCACGCTCTTTTTCGCTCATTTTGTCCTTAAGCTTAGGAACGATTTGATCGGTAACATCTTCCATGCGTACTAAAATAGAAGCTGTAATACCTGGGTTTGCTAATTCCTGATCCATTGAATAGGCCCAGAAACCATCTTTTAAATAATCGTGATCAACTGACGAGTGAGCCTGAATAGATCCAAAACCACAGTGGTGATTTGTTAAAAACAGACCTTTGTCGGAAATAATCTCGCCAGAACAAAAGTGACGGAAAGGACGTCCTTCGTTACCTAGTCCCACAATAGCGTCTTTAATACAATTCTGATTTACCGAATAAATATCTTCGGCCGAAAGTTTAAAACCTTTCTCTTGCATTGTCTTAATGTTTTTGTCTTTCAGTAGCGAAAGCAACCACATACCCTCGTCGGCACGTAAACTAGCGCCAAACGATAGCAAAAGAGCTACAACTAATAATGTTATTTTCCTCATAATTATATTTATTAATGTTTGTATTAAAAATTAAGTTTTAACTGACTGTCAGTTAATTTAAAGCTTTTTCGGTGATAATCGGATATTCCGTGCTCGGCAATTGCTGCTCTGTGCACTTTTGTAGGGTATCCCATATTTTTTTTCCATCCATATTGCGGATATTTAACATCCAACTCACGCATAAATTCGTCGCGAGCCTCTTTTGCCAAAACCGATGCTGCTGCAATAGAAAACACTTTTCCATCTCCTTTAACAATTGTAGTGTGTGGAATGTTCTTAAATGCTTTAAATCTATTTCCATCAACAACAATATGTTTAAATTCTGTTTGCAGTCCTTCAAGCGCTCTATGCATTGCCAAAATTGATGCGTTAAGAATATTTATCTCATCAATTTCGGTATGATCAACCATAGCCACACACCATCCTAACGACTTTTCTTTAATTTCGTTAATTAACGACATACGTACCTTTTGACTAATTTTTTTAGAATCGTTTAAAAGGGGATGATAAAAATCTGAAGGTAAAATAACTGCCGCCGCAAACACAGGGCCAGCTAAGCATCCTCGGCCAGCTTCATCGCATCCAGCCTCGGTAACTCCAGAATAATTTGCTACTAAATCGCTCATATATCTTTTATTTTAGCTGATAAAGCTATAAAAAAGAAAATAAATAACACTGAAATATTGACTACGTACAGGTTATACAGTATGCACTTAATTTGTACAATGATAAACAGACATTAAATAGCTAGCAGCGATAAAACAAGGCGTTGCCTTGTCTATTCAGGCCTTTTATCTTGTAAATGTCGGACACATATTGTTGTAGGGTATATTTATGTTTAGTTATGACAGTTTACGCTTACAAACTTTTAGGTTTGTCTTTTGCCAAATTTATATTGTTATATAAATAGCTAGCAGTGATAAGACAAGGCGTTGCCTTGTCTATACAGGCTGCTCCTTTTTTAAAGGTCGAACACCCCTTGTTGAAGGGCATATTTTTGTTTGGTTAGCACAATTTATACTTACCAAAGTTTCAGTTTGCCTCTCGCTACCACTAAATTGCCCTACAAAAGCTTCAACTTGTCTAAAATTAAGTCAATGTCGGTGTGTAAAAGGGCGATATTGCGGTTCTGAACCCCGATGATTTTCAATTTTAAATAAAAAAATGCAGTTGTTAAAGGCAATATTGAGGTTTAGAAGGGCGATGTTGCGTTTACATAGATAAGATTTAAAGCTCCTTTAATGGTAAGCTAGAGCTTCAGAATGGCAAATTAGAGCTTTAGAGGGGCGAGTTAGAATTAACGAAAGGTGACATTGCTGTAGCTAACCTCGATATTTAAGTTTACAAGGGCAAAATCGGGGTTCACAACGGCAATTACATTTAATAGTATTAATATTTAAACCATTTGTGAATAATTATCAACCTTGCAAAATTGGAATCACAACATTACATTTGACTAGCCTTTTGTTCGACAGCAACGTCGGATATTGCATTTTTAAATACTAATTGAATTTAAACCTAAACTTCTATGGCAAAAACAAAAGTCGCCTATTTCTGTCAAAATTGCGGTACTCAAGAATCTAAATGGGTTGGGAAATGCAAATCGTGTGGCGAATGGAATACATTTGTTGAAGAGATTGTTCATAAAACAACTACATCATCGCCCGCTAATAAGCTTAATGGGTTAGCACCGCAAAAACCTGTTATGATTAAAGAGGTTGTTTTAGATGCCGAAGAGCGCATAGATACAACTGTTTCGGAGTTGAACCGGATTCTTGGTGGTGGCTTAGTAAAAGGATCGATGACTCTTGTTGGTGGAGAGCCAGGAATAGGAAAGTCGACTTTGGTTTTGCAAATGGCATTATCGCTGACAAATCTTAAAATTCTTTATGTCTCGGGTGAGGAGAGTGCCCGACAGATTAAATTAAGAGCCGAGCGGATTGGTAAATTAAGTGACAATCTTTTTCTGTTGGGAGAAACATCGCTTGAAAATATTTTACTTCAGATAAATAATTTACAGCCCAATTTAGTGATAGTAGATTCTGTACAAACAGTTGCTACAGAGAATATAGAATCGGCTCCAGGAAGTGTTAGTCAGATACGTGAATGTACTGCCAGACTTTTGCAATGTGCAAAAACTACTGCGGTACCATATATTTTAATTGGTCATATTACTAAAGATGGAAATATTGCTGGCCCAAAAGTGCTAGAGCATATTGTTGATACAGTTCTTCAGTTTGATGGCGATTTACACAATAACTATAGAATTCTGCGAAGCAAAAAAAATAGATTTGGTTCTACTTCGGAACTAGGTATTTTTGAAATGCTTGGATCGGGTTTAAAAGAGATTCTTAATCCTTCGAAGGTTCTCTTATCGGAATACGACGAGAATTTGAGTGGACAGGCAGTAGCTGCTACAATTGATGGTGTTAGACCTTTTCTTATCGAGGTACAAGCTTTGGTTAGCTCTGCTGCTTACGGAACACCACAGCGATCGTCAACAGGTTTTGATATTAAGCGACTAAATATGCTTTTGGCAGTTCTTGAAAAACGTGCCAATTTTAAGATTGCTACTAAAGATGTCTTTTTAAATATTGCTGGAGGAATAAAAGTAAACGATCCGGCTATTGATTTGGCTCTTATAGCTTCCGTTTTATCGTCGTCGGCCGACTTGGCAATTTCGTCGAAAGATTGTTTTGCAGCAGAAATTGGCCTTTCGGGCGAAATTCGT
>JAFGOQ010000182.1 GCA_016926405.1 Bacteroidales bacterium | reverse complement strand
GTACTTAATGTTGCGAAAATAGCTCAGTTGGTAGAGCACAACCTTGCCAAGGTTGGGGTCGCGAGTTCGAGTCTCGTTTTTCGCTCAAACAAAATAAAAACCTTACTTTTAAGTAAGGTTTTTTTTGTATATACATGTATCATGTCTGAGTTAAACATTCAAGCAAATAATTTTTTCAATTCTATTGACAGTATACCTTCAGTAAACTTCCCTCCTATTATTGTCGCCGACAATTTTAGAACTCCCGAAAATATTGGAAGTATAATACGATTAGCTGGATCTATAGGATGCAAAGAAGTTTTTGTTACCGACACAAACAAAAACGAAATAAGAATATCAAAAATAAAAAAAACTGCCACAACAGCTTTCAACAGTGTTAAACTAACTTTTATTACAACCAACGAGCTTTTATCGTCTAAGATACCTTCAAATTACACATCGGTGGCTATAGAAACAGCGCCAAATGCCGAAAATATTTTCACTACTAATCTTCCGAACAAGATAATCTTCTTTTTTGGTAACGAAGCCTTTGGCGTATCTAAGCAAATATTAGACTTTTGCCAAAAAACAGTATATATACCACTTCCTGGCGATGTAAAATCGCTTAATGTAACACACGCAGCAGCAATTTCGCTTTTCGAATGGTACAGAAAAACCATTATAAGATAAATAACACTCTCCTCTTTCATTAAAAAGTATAAACCTACTATATGGTATTCATCTTTTGTTAAAGATTAAACACGATACAAATTCTTTTTTAATAAAGTTGTTATCTTTGTCAAAATTTTAAATCAGGAAAATGGATTTATTAGAACTTAGCGAACAAGAGATTATCAGACGCGAGTCTTTAAAAGAATTACGTAGTTTGGGTATAGAGCCTTATCCGGCAGCATTATTCCCAGTAAACACAAATACTGTTACAATAAAAGATAATTATAAACCAGAGGAGAATAATTTTCAAGAAGTTGTTATTGCAGGTAGAATTATGTCTCGTCGCATAATGGGTAAGGCAGCATTTGCGGAGCTTCAAGATTCAGAAGGAAAAATACAGATTTATGTAAACCGCGACGAATTATGTCCTGGTGAAGATAAAACTCTATATAATACAGTTTTTAAACGCTTGCTTGATATAGGCGATATTATTGGTGTAAAAGGTTATGCATTCGTAACACAGGTTGGCGAAAAATCGATTAAAGTTACTGAACTTACAATTTTAAGTAAAAGTATACGTCCTCTTCCTATAGTTAAAGAAAAAGAAGGGAAAGTGTATGACGCCTTTACTGATCCTGAACAACGTTATCGTCAGAGATATTTAGATTTAATTGTTAATCCAGACGTAAAAGATACATTCATTAAGCGCTCTAAGATTATCAACACTATGCGTAACATGTTCAACGAACGTGGATATCTTGAAGTTGAAACTCCAATCCTACAGTCAATCCCAGGTGGTGCTTCGGCACGTCCTTTCATTACACATCATAATGCTTTAAATATTCCATTATACCTGCGTATTGCTAATGAGCTTTACTTAAAACGTCTTATAGTCGGTGGATTTGATGGTGTATACGAATTTGCAAAAGATTTCCGTAACGAAGGAATGGACAGAACCCATAACCCTGAGTTTACAGTAATGGAAATTTATGTGGCGTATAAAGATTACAACTGGATGATGGACTTTACCGAAGAGATGATTGAACGTGTTGCTATGGCTCTTCACGGTACTACAGAAGTTACTGTTGGAGACAAAACAATCAACTTTAAGGCTCCTTTTAAACGCATCACAATGTTTGATGCCATTAAAGAACATACTAATATTGATATCTCTAACATGAACGAAGACGAGTTACGTAAGACTTGTAAAGAATTAGGTGTTGAAATTGACGATACAATGGGTAAAGGTAAACTTGTGGACGAGATTTTTGGTGAAAAGTGTGAGGGTAACTACATTCAGCCTACATTTATCACTGATTATCCTATCGAGATGTCTCCTCTTTGTAAACGTCATCGTTCTAATCCTGAACTTACCGAGCGTTTTGAGTTAATGGTTAACGGAAAAGAACTTTGTAACGCTTACTCAGAGCTTAACGATCCTATAGATCAAATGGGACGTTTCCAAGATCAACTTAAGCTATCGGAAAAAGGTGACGACGAGGCTATGTTTATCGATACAGATTTTGTTAAATCGTTGGAATACGCAATGCCTCCTACATCGGGAATGGGTATTGGTATAGACCGTTTAGCAATGCTTATGACAAACTCGCCATCTATTCAAGATGTTTTATTCTTCCCTCAAATGCGACCAGAGAAGAAAAATGATGCCGATTCGAATTCTAAATTTTTAGAGTTGGGCATTCCTGAAGAGTGGGTTTCGTTAGTTAAGAAAGCTGGCTTTACTACTATCGATAAGCTTAAAGAAGCTAATCCTAATAAGTTACACCAAACTATTTGTGGATTAAATAAAAAACATAAGCTAGAATTACAAAACCCTTCGGCCGATGATGTTCGTGCTTGGTTAGCTTAGTTTTATTAAAATATTTTTTAACAACCCCATATTTATAAAATATTGGGGTTGTTTGCTTTTAATATATAATGGTATACATAATGCATACCTAGTCTATACACGAATGTTAGAACAAATGATGCTTTGTTTCGACAAAAATCTTAAATTTGTTAGTTCTAATAACGGCAGGAGAAATTTTGCAGTAAGAAAAATAAGAAAATATGAGCTTAAGATATGGAGTAATTGGCGGCGGAAGCTGGGCAACAGCTATTGTAAAAATGCTAATTGACAATGTTGACGTTGTTAATTGGTACATTCGCGATAAAGGTAGCGTCGATTACATGATTAAACATGGTCATAACCCAAAATATCTCAGTTCAGTACTTTTTGACAGAGAGAAAATAGACGTCTCGACAGAACTTGAATACACAATAGCAAATTCAGACATTCTTATTTTTGCAATTCCAGCGGCATTCCTAGAGGACGCTTTAAGCGAAATTAATTCACTTAGCGAAAAAAAGATTGTTTCGGCTATTAAAGGTATTATTCCTGGACGCGATCAACTTATAGCAGAGTTTTTTGTCGATAAGTACAACATCGATATAAATAATTTTGCAGTTATCTCGGGTCCTTGTCATGCCGAAGAAGTATCGCTGGAACGACTATCGTACTTAACAATATCATCACCGGACGAAACTCTTGCTACCGAGGTGGCACAAAAATTATCGAATCATTTTCTAAAAACATCTATTTCAGACGATATTTACGGAACCGAATTTTCGGCTGTATTAAAAAATATTTACGCATTAGCTGCAGGTGTTTGCCATGGATTAGGATATGGCGATAATTTCCTAAGCGTACTGGTTTCAAATGCCATTCAAGAAATAAAACGTTTTGTTGATAAGGTTCATCCTATCAATCGCGATATTAAAGACTCGGCTTATCTAGGCGATCTACTTGTTACTGCATATTCGCAATTTAGCCGTAATCGTACTTTCGGAAATATGATTGGTAAGGGTTATTCAGTAAAATCAGCTCAACTAGAAATGAATATGGTAGCTGAGGGTTACTATGCAACTAAATCTATTAGAAGCATAGTTTTAAAAAGCAAAGTTAGTATGCCTATTTACGATGCAATGTATAATATATTGTATCTTGGTATATCTCCAAAAAAAGAAATTTCGTTACTTGCCGATAAACTTAAATAAAATAAATAAATGTCTAAGTTGCTAGAATTTAACCTTATTAACTCAACCCAAAGTATCATTAACAGTGATATTTTGGATTTTGAAGAAAAATCAAAGACAGCCTTCAATTTACTAATAAACAAAACTGGCAAAGGCAACGAATGGTTAGGATGGATGGATCTTCCTAATCACCTAACTCCAGATCTTTTAAAACATTTGCACTCTTCTGCAAAAAGATTTTCAAAGCTCGACGCTGTTGTAATTGTAGGTATTGGAGGTAGTTATCTTGGAACTCGTGCAATAATAAGTGCTTTACAGAAGGATAATACGCCAAAAATATTTTATGCAGGATATCATCTTTCAGAAAAATCTACTAAAGAACTTTTTGATCATTTAAAAGGTAAAGATTACGGAGTAATTGTTATCTCAAAATCGGGAACTACTTTAGAGCCAGCAATTGCATACAGATTATTACAGAGCGACATGCTTACTAAATATAGTAATCAAGAAATTATCGACCGAACTATTTTTATAACCGATCCTACTTCTGGAGCACTTAGAAAATTAGCCGAAGAAAAAGCAATTACAACATTTGACATTCCTAAATCGGTTGGAGGACGCTATTCTATTCTTACTCCTGTTGGTCTATTGCCAGCTTTAATTGCGGGTATTAATATTGAATTACTGATTGATGGTGCTAAAGAGATGAAAAAATCTTTAGAAACAAAACAATCACATTACAACTATTTAATAAAGTATGTTTCTTTAAGAAACTCACTATACAAAGAAGGTAAAAAAACAGAAGTAATGGCTGGATTCCAGCCTCATTTCAATTTTTTATATAAATGGTGGCAACAACTTTTTGGAGAAAGCGAAGGAAAAGAACTGAAAGGAATTTTCCCTGTATGTGTTGATTACACAACCGATTTACATTCAATAGGCCAGTTTATGCAACAGGGCGACATGTCGTTTTTTGAAACTATTATTTCGGTAAAAAACTTATCAAACGATATTTGCATTCCTAATTTAAACACCGATTTAGATAGACTAAATTTCCTTGCAGGGAAAAGCCTAGAGTTCGTAAATATGCAAGCTGAAGCAGGAACAATTAAGGCTCATTCAGAGGGCAATGTTCCAGTAATGCAATTTACCCTTGATGCTATTAATGAGAAATGCATTGGCGCCTTCCTCTATTTCTTTCAAACGGCATGTGCTGTAAGTGCATATGTTTTAGACGTAAACCCCTTTGACCAACCTGGTGTTGAAGACTATAAAGCAAACATGAAAGCTTTGCTTGTAAAATAATTATTTGTAGAGACTCACAAATGTGAGTCTCTACACCATATACTTTCAAATAAATTTTATGAAGAGATTAGGATTAGCTGTATTATCAATTGTTTTGTACATCGTATTAGTTTCGATGTCGGTACTATTTTTTTTTATTAATCTTATTGTTTGGTTATTCACATTCTGGTGGGACAAACGCTGCGTATCTGTATATCTATGGACAGCACTTTGGGCATCGTGCATTGTTTGGGCAAACCCTCTTTGGAGCACAAAAGTTATCGACCGCAAAAAATTTAAGCGATTTAAGCAATCTGTTATTGTATCAAATCACCAATCGGCAATAGATATGTGCTATGTATTTATGATGTTTCCTACTGGTAGATGGATTTCGAAAGTTGAAAATTTCAAGGTTCCTTTATTTGGTTGGACAATGTCTGTTAATAAAGCTATTCGTTTGCGTCGTGGTGAAAAAAGTAGCGTTTTGCAAATGTTTAAAGATGTAAATAAAGCCATAAGCGAAGGTTCTTCAATAGTAATGTATCCCGAAGGAACTCGCTCACGAGATGGAAAAATTGGACCATTTAAACTTGGTGCTTTCGAAATTGCATTAAAAAATAAAATTGGTATTCAAGCAATGGTTCAGGATGGAGCAGGAAGAGCTCTACCAAAACATGGATGGATTATGGAAGGCAGACATAAGGTTATTGCCAAAGCTCTAGATTTTATACCATACGAATCGTTTAAACACATGACAGCTATAGAACTTTCCGATCATGTACGTGAATTAATGGAAAATGCTATGCGCGAAATAAATCCTAATTACGACAATATTTAATATTCAAACAACATATTCTTGGATTTAAACATGTATAAAATAGAATAAATAGCCTAAAAATAGGTTTTACAAAAAAAGCGTAAAAAGCAATAATTCAGCTTCTTACGCTTTTTTTTATTTAACTCTACAAATATCCTTAACACAGAATATTTACCCCAAAAATTTAAAGCGAAAACTAATGCTACTATTAATTAAAAATAGATGGTTTTACAATCAACCTGTTACAGAATTGGGAGTTAAAAATTTAACAGCTTCACTTTTGCAGATGGAAAAGACATGAAAAATTTCAACGCTAAGGTAGTGTCAATGAAAAAGCTATGTAATAAATTGGGGTTTAAATTATAATAGGGTCAAGACTTATAATTTATAATTTTCTGGCTAAGAACTAAATCAACATATAACCATTTTAAATGACACAGCTTAATAATTATAAAGAAAATATATACCACTATAAGTAATAACTAAAAAGTAGCAATGACATTTTAATCCTCGATACATGTTGAAAATTAACAAATTAACAAAATACAATAGCCGATGTTGATAACTGAATAGTAGCAATGTCGGCTATTTTAATATATTTGTGTTTCGTAATCCCTAAATTATGATAATAGACAAATAATATTAGATTTTTATGACAGTAGAAGCATATTCGGAAGACAGCATAAAAACACTCAATTGGTACGAGCATATTCGTAAACGTCCTGGTATGTATATCGGTAAGTTAGGCGACGGGTCGTCGGCCGACGATGGTATTTATATTCTTTTGAAAGAAGTTTTAGACAACTCCATCGACGAATATATGATGGGGCACGGAAAGCAAATTGATGTTTCTATTGAAGATAATATTGTTACTGTACGCGACTACGGACGTGGTATTCCATTAGGAAAACTTGTCGATGTAGTTTCAAAAATGAATACAGGAGCAAAATACGATTCCAAAGCATTTAAAAAATCGGTAGGTCTTAACGGAGTTGGTGTTAAAGCTGTAAATGCTTTATCAAGCCAGTTTACCGCGCAAGCATTTCGCGAAGGAGAGACTGTTTCGGCGGTTTTTTCTAAAGGTATTATTACTTACCAATCAGAAATACGTCCTACATCCGAAAAAAATGGAACACTAGTTTCATTTATTGCCGATAATTCACTTTTCGAAAATTACCATTTCGAGAGCGATTATATTGAAACAATGCTGCGCAATTACACATACCTAAATGCTGGTTTAGTAATTACTTTTAATGGCAATAAGTTTGTCTCAAAAAACGGTCTACTCGATTTATTGAACGAAAATATGGGTCAGGAACCTCTTTACCCAATTGTTCATTTTAAAGACGAAGACATAGAAGTTGCAATTACTCATGCTTCGCAATATGGCGAAGATTACTACAGTTTTGTTAATGGACAGCACACAACACAAGGAGGTACACACCAAGCTGCCTTTAGAGAAGCCATTGTAAAAACTATTCGCGAATTTTATAATAAAGATTTTGATCCTTCAGACATTAGAACATCAATTGTTGCTGCAATAAGTGTCAAAGTTGAAGAGCCTGTTTTCGAATCGCAAACAAAAACAAAACTTGGATCAAAAGATATGGTTCCGGGAGGCAGTTCGGTACGTCAGTTTATTATCGATTATATTAAAAAAACATTAGATAATTATCTGCATAAGAATCCGCAAACAGCAGGTATATTACTAAAGAAAATTCAGGAAAACGAGAAAGAGCGAAAAGCCATTTCTGGTATTCAAAAAATAGCTCGCGAAAGAGCAAAAAAATCGAATCTGCACAACCGCAAACTACGCGATTGTAGATTACACTTCGATTCTAATCACGAAAACCGATTAGAGACCACAATATTTATTACCGAGGGTGATTCGGCATCTGGATCAATCACTAAATCGCGAAATGTTAATACACAAGCTGTATTTAGTTTAAAGGGAAAACCTTTAAACACTTATGGATTAACAAAAAAGATTGTTTACGAGAACGAAGAATTTAACCTTCTACAAGCCGCTTTAAATATTGAAGATGGCTTAGAAAATCTTCGCTACAACAACGTAATTATTGCTACCGATGCCGATGTCGATGGTATGCACATTCGTTTGTTGTTAATAACTTTCTTTTTGCAATTCTTCCCCGATTTAGTTCGACACGGACATGTTTATATCCTTGAAACACCTCTTTTTAGAGTTCGAAATAAATCGAAAACATTTTACTGCTATACCGACGACGAACGCGAAAAAGCTATTAAAGCTTGTGGTGCTAGTAACGAGATAACACGATTTAAAGGTCTCGGAGAAATTTCGCCCGATGAATTTAAAAACTTTATCGGTAAAGAAATGCGATTAAGCCCAGTGCGTCTTAAAAAAGAAGATTCTATTAAAGATCTTTTAAGCTTTTATATGGGAAAAAACACTCCCGATAGACAAGCTTTTATTATTGAGAATCTTCGTGTTGAAGAATTTTTTACTGAAGAATAAACTAATAAAACCCTTTTCTGAACCATGAGTCAGATTGAAGATATTACAAATAACGAACAAGCTAACGAAGAATTAACTAGCGAAGTTTCTGGCGAACCACAAAACGAAGAAGTTCAGTCGGGCTCAAAGCTAAAACGTATTGGAGGATTATATCAAGATTGGTTTCTTGATTACGCCTCATATGTAATTTTAGAACGTGCCGTTCCTCATATTAACGATGGATTAAAACCTGTTCAACGACGTATTCTACATGCTATGAAACGTCTTGATGATGGTAGATATAACAAAGTAGCAAATGTTGTTGGTTTCACTATGCAGTATCACCCTCATGGCGATGCTTCAATAGGTGATGCGCTTGTTCAGCTAGGCCAGAAAGACCTGCTAATTGATACTCAAGGAAACTGGGGAAATATATTAACAGGCGACAGTGCTGCTGCTCCTCGTTACATCGAAGCGCGATTATCGAAACTTGCTTTAGATATTGTTTTTAATCCAAAAACTACAAACTGGAAACTTTCATACGATGGACGAAACAACGAACCAATAACTCTTCCTGTTAAATTTCCTTTGCTACTTGCTCAGGGAGTTGAGGGTATTGCTGTTGGTTTAGCATCAAAAATATTACCTCATAATTTTAACGAGTTAATAGATGCTTCTATAGCTCATTTAAAAGGCGAAGAATTTGAAATTTATCCCGATTTTCCTACTGGAGGAATGGTTGATGTTTCGAAATACAACGATGGGTTACGTGGTGGGAATGTTCGAGTAAGAGCAAAAATTACTAAACAAGACAATAAAACTCTAGTTATATCGCAATTACCTTTTGGCAAAACAACATCAACACTTATCGATTCAATTATAAAAGCCAACGAAAAAGGTAATATTAAAATTCGTAAAATTGACGACAACACAGCCGCCGAGGTTGAAATATTAGTCCATCTGGGACCAAATGTTTCGCCCGATAAGACAATTGATGCGTTATACGCATTTACCGACTGCGAAACATCTATCTCGCCTAACTGTTGTGTCATTACCAACGAAACTCCGGTTTTCATAGGTGTTTCAGAAATTTTGCGTAGTAATACCGATCAAACAAAAATGTTACTCACTCAAGAACTTGAGATTCGTCTTGCAGAACTTGAGGATTCGTGGCATAAATCGTCTTTAGAAAAGATTTTTATAGAAAATAAAATATATCAACGCATGGAAGGTAGTCCAACAATGGAGCATACCATTCAGGTGATTGATGAAGGACTTGAGCCTTTTAAAAAGCTACTGCGTCGACCTGTTATTACTGAAGATATTGAGCGCTTAACAGAAATACGCATGAAACGTATTACGGCTCACGACTCTTATAAAGCCGACGAATATATTAATAATCTGGAAACAGAAATGGAAGAGGTTAAAAACAACCTCGAAAACATAGTTCAATACTCTATAAATTACTACAAAAACATAAAGAAAAAATACGGAAGCAAATATCCACGAAACACAGAAATACGTAGTTTCGAGTTTATTGAAGCAGCAAAAGTTGTTGTGGCAAATCTTAAGCTTTATGTAAATCGTGAAGAAGGATTTATTGGTACAGGTCTTAAAAAAGACGAGTACGTTTGCGATTGTTCTGATATAGACGATATTTTGATTTTCCTTCGCAATGGAAAATATTTAATTACCAAAGTTAGTTCTAAAGCTTTTGTTGGTAAAGATATTTTATTTGTTGAAGTGTTTAAAAAGAATGAAAAACGTAAAATATTTAATATTATTTATCGCGATGGAAAAAGTGGTGTTTTTTACATGAAACGCTGTAATATTCCTGCATTAATACGCGATAAAGAATACGATATTACACAAGGTACAGAAGGCTCTAAAATAATGTATTTTAGCGCTAATCCTAACGGCGAAGCCGAATTACTAAAGGTTTATCTACGTCCAAAACCTAGACTTAAAAAGACAGTTATTGATTTAGATTTTAGCGAACTTGCTGTTAAAGGTCGCTCATCAATGGGTAATATTTTAACTCGTAATTCTGTACATAGAATTGTTCTTAAAGACAAAGGTATTTCAACATTGGGTGGACGAAAAATTTGGTTCGACGAAACTGTTCAACGACTTAATGCCGACGGAAGAGGTACATTTGTAGGCGAATTCCAAGGCGACGACAAAATATTAGTACTTACCAAAGAAGGACAGTACAGAACAACAAATTTTGATCTATCGAACCATTTTGAAGACAATCTTATGGTAATAACCAAGCTAGATATTTCAAAAAACTACGCTGCAATATTCTTCGATGCAGATCAGAAATACTATTATCTGAAACGCTTCCAATTCGATAACCAACCAAAATTATCGAGCTTTATTGGCGATAATCCAGAATCAAAACTTTACAAGTTAATTAATAACGAAAAATCGCAAATAGTAATAAATTTTGGAGGAGCCAACGAAGGTCGCGAAAACGAGCTAGTTGATGTTGAATCATTTATTGCTGTTAAAGGAATAAAAGCAAGAGGTAAACGATTAACA
Source organism: Bacteroidales bacterium (assembly GCA_016926405.1). Taxonomy (GTDB): domain Bacteria; phylum Bacteroidota; class Bacteroidia; order Bacteroidales; family UBA6680; genus UBA6680. The sequence goes on along the minus strand of JAFGOQ010000182.1, from coordinate 8,005 downwards.
ACCTACGAGATTAACAAATTTGAGGTTATCGAACCAATTTTACAAGAACCTGAAGAGTCTAATGAAGATGATGATATTCAAGAAGAAATTCACTCGGAAGTAAAAATGGCTGAATCGGACAGTGATAGTGAGCAAATGACATTAGATATTTAATATGCGTATTTTTTTAATTGGTTTTATGGGTAGTGGAAAAACTACTCTTGGTAGTAAATTGTCTAAATTAATGGGTTACCGTTTTGTTGATACCGATAATTATATAGAAGAAAAATATAACACAACTATTTCTGATTTATTTGGCAACAAAGGAGAATTGGAATTCAGAGAAATAGAACGTAAAGCCATAAACGAGCTTATAAAAGAAGAAAAAATAATAATATCAACTGGCGGTGGCACTCCTTGTTTTTTCGACAATATGGAAAAACTTAACAACAATGGAATAACTGTCTATCTTAAAGTTGATATAAAAACTATTATTCAACGTGTTGCTATTTCAAAAAAAGATAGACCTTTAATTGCCCAAAAATCAAATATTGAGTTGGAAGATTACATTAAAGATTTATTAAACAAACGTGAAAAATACTATTCCAAATCAAATTTAACAGTGGAAGGAATTAGCCTTAGAGCCGAAGATTTACTTTTGGCAATTGAAGGATATAAAATGTATAATAATTAATAAAAAAGACCTGTTTAGCAGGTCTTTTTCTATTTTATGAGTTAAACATATTAATCGTATCTACCGACACTTTAGTCCTTTTATCACGAATTAAAGAATCTTGCTTTTCAATACTTGCCACCTTACTACTTCTTATAATGCCATTCTTTTCAAGCTGATCAACAATAAGCCCGACAACCATTTTTAACAAACCAATATGCGATATACTACTTATAGTTTTGCAATCGATATAAATACCTAAACATGAACTTTTAGCTAAACTCGTTGGTCTTAAAGAGTCTTTACAATTGTATTCTATAATAATTTTCTTGTGATTAAACAAAGCCTTTATAAGAAGCTTACGCAAACGACGATTACTTAATATATTATTCATTTTAACTAGGTCATTCGACTCAACCTTAAAGAATTTATTTACTTCGTTAAAAGTAATTTTGCTTTCCCTCTCAAAAATCATTTGATTCACTTTATTAAGCAAATCAATCTTTTCAATTTTGAAATCAAACTTTCGGTCTAATGTTTTAACGGGTAAAATAACTGCCAAAATCTCTGGATTTTGTTCTTTGTCTGAACCAAATAAGTAGAGGTTACTCTCGTTCAAATTTGAAATTTGTTTAAGGATATCTTTTGTCATCTTAATAATTTTTAATCACTTTTTAAGTTAGTGAATTAGAATAAACAATTCATACTTTTTTAACTCTTTTTTAATCAAATAATAAGCTTTAAACATATCTATAAATCTAAATTTATATATTTGTTGCTATAGAACTATTATTGTTCTGGTTTACTATTAGAGAAAACAAAATTATGACCAATTATAATAATGTAATTTTAATATTTGGCGATGGTCGAAATAGCGGGAAAACCACTTTGGCAAGAAAGATAGTATCCTATTATGTGAAAAAAAATATTGCAATAGGAGCAATTAAAGTGTCGTCACATATACATAATTATACTTTAGAAAATATTTCTAATTCAAACTCTTTTTATATTAACAGAGAAACCAATCTGAACAAAGAAAAAGACTCGTCAAAACTTCTAAAAGCAGGGGCAAATCCTGTATACTTCGTCCAATCAAACGACAATTATCTACACCAAGCCTTTAATATTATTAAGAAACAGAATCACTGTAAAAGAATTTGGATAGTAGAATCTGGAGCTGCCAGAAATTTATTTAAACCAGCTCTTTTTATCTTCACAAAAAAAGATGATAATTCAACTAAAAACAATTCCTTATTACAGTTGGCCGATCTAGTAACAAGTTTTAAAGAAGGATCTTTTTCATTACCTTTTGACTCAATTACTAACAAACTAGATATTATAGCTAACACCCTAAAGAATACAGACGATGATAAATTTTAACGAAGCTTTAACCATTATTGATACAAACATAAATTGCTTACAAAAAGAGGTTGTAACACTCACCAATTCGCAAAATAGAGTTTTAGCTGAAGATGTTTTTTCAGACCTCGACATGCCACCGTTTAATAAATCGGCAATGGATGGTTTTGCTTGTAATTTTGATGATATCGACAATAATTTAGAAGTAATTGCCACAATTGCCGCAGGTACAAATTCAAACATAATTATAGAAAAGAATCAGTGTGTTAAGATTATGACTGGAGCTATAGTACCAGACTCTGCAAATTGTGTAATAATGAAAGAAAACATTGAACTACTTGACAAAAAGTATATAAAAGTTGTCAAACAAAGTTCAAAACGTAATATTTGCTACAGAGGTGAGGACATTAAAAGTGGAAATATTATTCTAACTAAAGGAACCAAGATTAAATCGCAGCACATTGCTATACTAGCTTCTGCTGGTAAAACAAATCCATTAGTCTATAAAAACCCGTCCATTGCCGTTATTTCTACAGGCGACGAACTTGTGGAACCCGATGTGTTCCCAAAACAATCGCAAATACGAAACTCTAATGGATGGCAAATGACTTCGCAAATTATCAATTGTGGTTTAGATGCCGATTACAAAGGTATTGCAAACGATAATCTAAATAATATTATCACTAAAGTAGAGCTATCTCTTAAAAATAACAATATAGTTTTGCTATCAGGAGGTGTTTCAGTTGGCGACTACGATTTTGTTCCTGAAGCTGTAAAAGCACTTGGTTTCGAGGTGCTTTTTCATGGAATAAATATGAAACCTGGAAAACGAATTTTAGTAGCAAAAAAAGATAACAAATATATTGTAGGAATGCCTGGCAATCCTGTTTCGTCGCTAATACAGTTCGAATTAATTGTTAAGGCTATTATTCGCAAACTAACTGGTATGAATGTTTTCGAAAAAAATGTAAGTGTTAAACTGCTTAGCGACTACAACCGCAAAAAAGGCGAAAAAATGGAACTTGTACCTGTTAAACTATACGATCAAGGTGTCGACATTGTTAACTACAATGGATCCGCTCATATTCATGCTTACTCAATTGCAGATGGTTTTATGCAAATTCCCGAACATATAACTCAAATAAAAAAAGGAGATTCTGTTTATGTTAGATTCTTATAAACGAGATATCAATTATTTGCGCATTTCGGTTACCGACAGATGTAATCTACGATGCATATACTGCATGCCCCCAGAAGGTATCCCATCTATTTCGCATTCCGATATTATTTCGTTTGAAGACATTATTACAACTGTTAAACAAGCTGTTAAACGAGGGGTTAATAAAATTAGACTCACAGGAGGCGAACCTCTAGTTCGAAAAGGAATTGTAGATTTAGTAAAAATGATTGCCGAGATACCTGGTATCGAAGATTTTGGACTTACTACAAATGGGACTCTTTTAGCCAATTTTGCTTCGGACTTAAAAAAAGCAGGACTACACAGAATTAATATTTCGCTGGATACTTTAGATGCCGAGAAATACAAACAAATAACACGTGGTGGAGACTTATCAAAAGTTCTTGACGGAATTATTGAGGCCAAAAAAGTGGGTTTCGATACAATAAAGATAAACTGTGTTATTTTGGAATCGTCAACCGAACCTGATGCTGTTGCAGTGGCCTATTTTGCACAAAAGAATAACCTACAGGTTCGATTCATACATAAGATGAATCTTGAAACAGGTTATTTTAAACAAGTAGAAGGTGGTGATGGTGGCAACTGCAAAAAGTGCAACAGATTAAGACTCACTTCAAACGGAAATATTCAACCGTGTCTCTTTTCAGAATCATCGTTTAGCATTTATACAAATGGTATTGATCAGGCATTTAATTTAGCCTTGGCCAATAAACCAAAAATGGGAAGTTTAAATAAAAAAGGACAGTTTTATAATATTGGAGGATAAATATGAATTCAAAATTTAGTCATATCGACAGCAAAGGAAAAGCAAATATGGTTGACGTATCAAGCAAATCGTTACAGTTAAGAGATGCATACGCATCAGGCTTTATTCGTTTAAATTCAGAAACGATAGCCCTTATTAAAGAAAACCAGATGAAAAAAGGTGATGTTCTCACAGTTGCCGAAATAGCAGGAATTCAAGGAGCAAAAAAAACTAGCGAACTTATTCCTCTGTGTCATCCTATAGCTCTTACAAAAGTGGAAGTAAAAACAGAGATTACTGAAAATGGTATAATAGTAAAATCATTTGCACGCTGCACAGGACAAACAGGAGTTGAAATGGAAGCACTTACTGCCGTAAATATTGCTTTACTAACAATTTACGACATGTGTAAAGCTATAGACAAAGAGATGGTTTTCGAAAATATTAAATTAGATAAAAAGATAAAACACGATAATCTGTAAAAAACCAAATCAACATACATTTTAAACCCTTCACTATGACCCAAATAAAAGTATTATCAGTAAATATCTCCGAAAAAAAAGGAACTGTAAAACATCCTGTTAACTCAATAGAATTAAACTCTTACGGAGTAAAAAACGATGCTCACTCGGGTAGTTGGCACCGTCAAGTAAGCCTTTTGGGTATCGAAAGTTTCGACAAATTTAGCAAAGAGGCAAACCGTAAAATAACCTTTGGCGAGTTTGCCGAAAATATTACAACCGAAGGTTTTCAACTTTTTAAAATGTCGCCTTTAGACATTTTAAAAAACGAAAAAGCAACACTAATGGTAACTCAGATTGGTAAAAAATGTCATGGCGATAACTGTGCCATTTTTAAGGAAGTAGGTAATTGCGTTATGCCAAAAGAGGGTATTTTTGCTAAAGTAATTTCAGGCGGAACACTTACTGCCGACGACACGTTTAATTATATTCCTCGTAAATTTAGTTTTGATATTATAACACTAAGCGACAGAGCTTCGAAAGGCGAATACAAAGATTTAAGCGGCCCAGAGATAGAACGAATGATTGTTGATAACTACTCTAAATCGAATAGAAAACTAGATATTAACAGAACCATAATACCCGACGAAGCCAATTTACTCAGCCAAAACATTACCAATTTAATTAATTCTGGTTCCGATGTTGTTATTACCACTGGTGGAACAGGTATTGCGCAACGAGATATAACTCCAGAAGTAATAAAACCTATGTTAGATAAAGAAATTCCTGGAATAATGGAATTTATAAGAGTTAAATATGGAGCTACAATACCTAGTGCTTTACTAAGCCGATCGGTGGCTGGCACTATTGACAAAACACTTGTCTTGGCATTACCAGGAAGCGTTAAAGCAGTTAAAGAATATATGTCAGAGATTTTACCTCTCATCGATCATATTGTGTATTCGCTTAATGGATTGGAAAGACACTGATTTTAGAGAGGCGTTGCATGCAACGCCTCTCTAAAAAATATTATCTCAAATAATCTACACTTTCCCAAATAGCATTTAGAACCGAAGCTCCAAAAACTTTAGATCGTTCTGGCGACCAACCGTAAACAGTATCAGGATTGTCTTTATTATCTTTAAAAGGCATTTCAATTGTAAGCGACAAACAATCGAACAATTGCCCCAACTGTTTTGCACAAACCATAAGATTTGCTTTTCCTGGTTCACTTTTAGGATATCCATGCTCTGTCTGGAAATCTGGGCTAACACGTTTCCATGACTTACAGAACCTATCTTCAAGAATACTCATTCTATCAGAATAGCCAGGTAATCCTTCGTTTGCAGAGATAAAATTATATGGTAGAGCCTCATCTCCATGAATATCCAAATTCATATCGCAACCAAGCTCTTGCATTTTCTGTTTCACATAATAAACCTCTGGACTTTTCTCAAGAGAAGGTGATTGCCATTCGCGATTTAAATTTACACCAAGAGCATTAGTACGCAAATTTCCTAAAATACTTCCATCGACATTTACGTTAGGAACAATGTAGAAAACAGCTTTATCAAGAATCATTTTCGAAATAGGATCGTTGTAATTTAACAATCGCTCAATAAATCCCTCAATAAACCACTCTGCCATACTCTCGCCAGGATGCTGACGTGCCAATAACCAAATTTTACGCTTATTATCGGCTGGCTCACCAATTGTTAATAAATCTATTTCGCGGCCTTGAGTTGTTTGGCCAATAGAAGTTGCAACACAACGTTCAGACAACTGAGCAACGTGGATTAAATTTCGGTGACGCTCGTAACTATAAGGAGCAAAATATGCGTAATAAACCGCATTATAATGTGGAGTGTGAGTAATTATTAGCTCTCCATCTTTATAAGTTGTTGGAACACGAAACCACTCTTCGCCATCATACGACGCTACAGCATGATAGTGCTCCCACCCTTCTGGATAAGCAGAGTCTTTTGCGTTAATTAAACGAAAAACACACTCCTCCTCTTTTACATTTTGAACTCTAAAATGAAACCACTGATAAAAGTCGGAATTAGTATCCTTCTCTATTTCAAGTTGTATGTTTTGTGCATTACTACAGTCAATAACCTTTATGTTACCACTATCGAAATTTGTTGATATATTCATATTTTTTATATGTAAATAGGATTTCTATAATTAATATTTTACCCTGTAATACTTATTCTTCGAAGTGCTACAGGGTTTATTATTTCAATTTTCTTTCCTTCTAATTTAATAATATTTTCTTTATTTAAATCGCTTAAAAGCCTTACTGTACTTTCGGTTGATATACACGAAAAATCGGCGATATCCTTTCGACTAACATAACTAAAAATATCTTCCTTCAAAAAATCTTCTTTTGATAGATAAATCAATGTTTCGGCCAAGCGTCCATTCATCTGTTTGTTTCCAATACTTTGTATAATACTAAAATATTGTCGTTCGTTTTTAGTGTAACCTTTAATCAACTCCGAAGCAAACTCCGAATTATTTAATATTAATTTTTTAAAGCTCTCTTTCTCAATTAAACAAACAGTTGTATCCTTTAAAGCAACTACAGAATAATCGTATATATTTTCACCATAAATAGACGATAAGCCTATAAAATCGGATGCTCTAAGAATTTTAATATTTATATTTTTATTGTTAGGTCCCTCTAAATACAATTTTACTAGCCCATCTGAAATGTATAAAACATACGAAGCAAAGGCTCCTTGTTTACAAATATTCTCGCCCTTTTTATATACTATTTGAGTTTTATTTTTGTTAATAAATTCTAACTCCGAAGTGACTAATTTCTGAAAACATTTAGAGCTTTTTTTACATTCAACACAATTGTTTGACTCTGAATAACTATCCATGTATCGCAGTTTATTTTGGTTATATAAAACAATTAATAGTTGCTTATTATATCACAACAGAAAACATAAAAACTTACAATCCAAAGTTACTATTTATAATAGATTATACACATAATTAAAGCTATCGATAAGTAACTCAATAAAAAAATTGAGATATATCAATAATGTTATTATAACCATAGACAGAGGTTTAAACCAAAGGGAGTGTTATTAAAAATATCTTTGCACATATAGTTTAAAATCAGATAATACAGATAATTATGAGCAGAGTAGCAATCCCTACAGAGGATGATAGATTATGTTCGCACTTCGGACATTGCAGTTATTTTTCGGTATTTAATATTACCGATAACACAATTAGTAGCATCGATAAAATTGTACCTCCTCCACATCAACCAGGAGTTTTGCCAGGATGGTTAGCAGAGCAAGGAATTACTGATATTATTGCAGGTGGAATGGGTCAACGAGCAATAGATTTATTTAACAGTAAAAATGTTAATGTAATTATTGGAGCAAGTGTAGTTACACCACAAGAGCTTATTAACAGTTTCTTATCGGGCAACTTACAAACAACCGATAATAGCTGTAATCACGATGACGAGAATCACACCTGCAACCATTAATAACTAGTTAACAAAATAATAACTTTATAAAGAGAGTAGATTTATAATAATCGGCTCTCTTTATTTATTAAAACAT
>JAFGOQ010000181.1 GCA_016926405.1 Bacteroidales bacterium | reverse complement strand
TGAGTATGACACTATGAATCGGCTTGTTAAAACGACTGAAACTGTAGAAGGAGTCGTGACAGTAACAGAGTATTTTTATGATAATGCAGGGAACAGATTTATCAAAAAGTCATCCTCTGGTACTACAGTCTACTTGCGACATGGCCAAATAGCAGTGGCATTAGACATAGAGCTATATGATAATGAAACTGAGCATAACGGTGCCGTAAATAGATACGTTCTATCAGGCGACCTGCTCGCAGGACGTGTTACTACCAAATATCTCAATAAGACGCTTGTATCAACTGAGAAATTCTGGTATCATCTGGATCATCTTAACAGTACAAAATGCGTTACTGCTCAAGACGGCTCTTTGAATGTAATGTACGAATACCGCGCATTCGGCGAACAGCTTAAAAAACTAGGCGAAGGTGAAGCTAAGTATACTTACGGTGGTAAGGAATTAGACGATAGCACTAATTTGTATTACTTCAATGCAAGGTACTACGACGCAACTATAGGCAGGTTTATAAACGTCGATCCGGTGCAGGACGGCACAAATTGGTATGTGTATTGTAACAATAATCCGTTGAGTTTTGTGGATCCGACGGGGTTGAGTGGAATGCTACCATTGCCTGTAGGGCCAGGTAATATATTTAGGCCTTTGGGAAAAATTGTTGGTGATTTTTTTAAAAAGCACGGAAGAAACATAGCAAGCACTATAGTATCAAGTATACCAGTAGTAGGTGATATAAAAGATTTACAAGAAGCTATTGTTGGAAAAGATTTAATTAGCGGAGAAAAATTAACATTACAACAAAGAGGAGAAGCATTAGGTTGTGCAATTTTACCTGTTATGTCAGGAAAGATTTCTAGAATAGTTGATGGGGTTGATGATGCAGCTTCTAAAGTTTTAAAGAATTCGGATGATTTAGTAGGTCAAAAAGTATATAGAGTCTGGGGTGATGGTTCTGGACCTAATGGTCGTTCTTGGTCACGCACTAATCCTAGTACTGTACCAGATTATAGAGATACAGCTGGATTGCCTGATGTCAATTCTGGGAGATTTGTAAGTGAGGGAATAATCACTGATTCAACAGGAATAACAACAAGAAAAGCCCTAGAATTAGATGGAAATAAAGGTGGGTTAGACGAAGTTTTAATACCAAATTCAGAAAAACAAGTTAATTTGGAAAAAGTTTCAGGACAAAATCCAGAATTTTAAGGAAATAACGTAATGAATGATAAAATTTTATATTTAATATCAAGTGAATGGGTTGATTTAAAAGGTGTAATAAAGTGTACTCTAATTAAGAAAATTAAATATTCTAAACGAAACGATTTTTGGTTAATGTCTCTTGATCCGGTAATTACATATACTGATATAAAATTTGGAACCATTAGTATAGATAAAGCTATTTTAGCCACAAGACATGTTAATCATTCACTTGATAAAATAACAGAATGGCCTGAATATGTTTATATTATTAGATTGTTAAATAATGAAATTGAATACAAAAATGAAGTTCAAAAGGAAGATATTCAAAATATAGCATGGGGAGAAGTTTATAACAATAAAGAAGCTGCATTAAGAGCAATTAAATAAATAATTGTTAAGGATAAAAATATGCAATTTCCAGAACAACTTAAAATAATTATAAGAGATAAAAACAATAAATTATTATCAAATATTGTTATTGCTTTAAAATTGTTTGCAAAAAGAAAAAATAATTATCACATAATTTCAGATTTAAGCAATAGTAATGGTGAAATAATTTTTAATAAAAAAGACATTGAAGAATATATAAATACTTGCATGGATTTTTTTATAATGGATTATACATCAACCTTAGAGGACTGTAAGAATATTATAGAACTTCAAATGATGAGTAATGAAGAAATAAAAAAAGCAATTGAAGGGGTTAATTTATTTAAAGATTATTTTAGAAATTCCTTAAAACTTTTAAATAGTCTTCATAATGCTAGGAATTCAGAATTTAATTCTTTTAAAAAAGAAATAAAAATTGATAGTACAGTAAAAATTATAGAATTAGAGATTTAATATGTAGTAACTGATTTGCACTGATGAAGATAAAGACGCCGCAGAGACACAGAGTTTTATTACCTCTGTGACTCTGAGTCTCTGTGGCAAATAAATCTCCCCTGAGCTGGCGGGAGATTTATTTATAGCTGGTCGGTATGAATCCCCTCTTTGATTAAAGAGGGGACGGATTATAGAAAAACTGATAATTAACAGCAATAAGCATGGGGAGATTATCTTTCCAACATAATCGAGTGGAAGGAATGAGACAGGAGCAAGAAGGAATGATATATCAACAGGATAAAATGACAGATAATTTAAGTAAAATCATATATTACCTTACGAAAATAATATATGACCATATTAAAATGGATTAATCCCGGGATAAAGTTACATATAATCTGGATAAAATGGAATATGACCATGCTAAAACGATATATTACTGTTAATCAGGCATTTTAGTATGGTAATGATGGATTTAAGATTGGTTATATGAGAAATAAACGCCTCAAAGTATGAGACGCTTAAATGTAAGCGACTTAGTCCCAAAGTTAAGCATGTAGCCGACATGGAGACCTGTAACACGAAGGTAAGTAAAAAGCTGTGAGTGATGTCCTTGAGTGAAACACTCGTCGGACTTTAACTCAAGTATGATCTTGTTATCGACAATGATGTCAGTGAAAAAGTGCCCGACGTTTGAGCCGTTGTAGTAAACCTGATGGCACTCCTGAGAAGTAAACGGAATGCCCGAAACAGTTAGCTCCTGCTCAAGCGCATGGTGATAGACGTGCTCTGGTAAAGTAGCACCTATCTTGGTGTGCACCTTGAAGGCAATGCCTAAGATAGTATAGGATAGTTCTTTAAATAGAATGTCTTTAGTCATAATATAAACTCCTTTTATTGTTTTTATTTAAAAGGAGACGAGCAACGGAGAAAAAGTCAATGGCGAAGCGTCAGCGAAGTCCGAAGGATCGAAGACCATTTACTTTTTCGAGTAGCGGAGTAAGATTAAATAAAGACAATAAAAGGGAAATGATAAGAGTAAAGTAAACAATGAATTACAGAGTAAAAAGCATACATGAAATAAAACAACTCATTTATCTTTATCTAATAGCGTTTTATTGTAAAGCAGAACAAAATCAGTGCGACTCAGAAGAAATCAGTGTGAAGGGAGCACAGCGACCGAATCAGTGTTATAAGAACGGCAATAGAACCAAGCTCGTACAAAACGGGGATACATACACCTACACTTATGGTGAAAGAAACAGGCTTGAGAGCATAAGTGTTAAAAAAGCCGGCAGCGCAACAGCAGTTTTATTTGCTCAATACCAATACGATGGTAACGGAAATACAATAGGAAGGACGGTAAATGGGTCATTAGGT
>JAFGOQ010000180.1 GCA_016926405.1 Bacteroidales bacterium | reverse complement strand
ACCAACTAGTTTTCCAAATAAACAACTTTCTGTTAATTCGTTATAGTTAGAAGCAGGTATGAAAAATGAATTTGGAATGTTACTAGGGTAGTAGTACTGATTAGACACTCTATTTTTTATACTCTCTTGTACTGATTCTTCGATCAGTAAATTATTAATAGGCTCATAATTATAATTCATCTTTTGTGTTAAATAACTCAGAGTGTTATTATGATAAAAGTAGGAGGTATCAATTCTTTCACTTAATTCGGTAAAACCAACTGTAATAAAATAATCTGTAATACAAATTTTACAGTGGTCTTCGTCATTAAAAACACCAGTAGGAGGTAGTGCAAAACCGAATTTTCGTCCTTTAACACTTGTCCTTGGAATAATATTATAATTAAAGGTTGACTTTTTTACAGTTTCGTTTTTATTGTTTAAAATTATTTCTTCAATAACCTGTCCTCTTGCCCAATCATTAAAATTTATAGGTTCAAACATAAAAGGGAAACTTCCAGGCACTTTAGCCTTGCCAATAATGGCTGAAGGGTTAAAATAATAATCTGGATAATCGACTATTGTACTGTATTTAGAAATTATACATCCTTCATAACCATCTCCTTCTGTAATTTCCTTTACCTCTTTGTAAACAACAGGACTATTGCGCATTAATTCTTGTGAATTCACTAAATCTGAGTTTCTAATTTTGTATCTCTCGTAGGTTAAAGTGTTAATTTCTTTTAGAACATAAAAGTCATCACAATAAAACAGATTTGACCATGTCTGAATGCCTGATGAATATGGTGTACCTGAAAGTTGATACTCATATTTTTTAACTTCAACTTTCCCTTTTTCAGATACGTTGGTTAGTTTTTTTACTCGCAATCCTCCTGCTATACTTTTATTGCTACTTGAACTTTTGACATAAAAAATTGTAGATTCATATTGTGAAGGAATTTCAATATCATTATTCTGTTCTGTGTCTATCAGAGCTGCCTCATAAATACCTTTAGTAAGCACTACCTGATAATTTCCATTACTATAAGCACCAATGTGTTCATGAGCAGCATTTTGTTTTCTTATTTGGAGAACAAAAGAATTGTCAGGAAAGTTATTAGATACACATACAGTTTGTGTAGATCCTTCAATTGTTAAAGTATCCCATTTAGGTTTATATCTATCATAATCTATGAAATTTTTAAAGTTTTTGGAAAAGTCTTTTTGAACGTTTTTTCCTGTATTTGAAAAGGTTAAGCGTTCCCCTTCTTTATCCATTGAATACTCATGCGGTTCTAATTCTATATAAGTGTAGCCACCTGTTGGATATGTAATTTTATTTAAAGACAACGCTTTCATTGTTAATGGATTAGGACTCCAGTCGTCTCCTTTGTATTCAAGGTATGCAGGTACATAATAACTATTTTGAGTCCTACCATTGAAATATCCCCAAAAATCTCTTGCAGGTGAATCTCTGTCAGGCATTTCCTGATTGTCATATTCGAACGAATAATATTTTTCTTTTTGGTTATTAGAATTACTTCTAGTAATTGCATTTAGAATCAGTCTATTCGATTTATATGAACTTTGAAATAAATAACTTAATGATTTTGAATCTTTACTAGAAATTTTAATTTCTGTTAGTTTGCAACCCGATTCTTGATCGGAGTAATCCAATCTTCCTGATTCTTTTATAAATTCAACTTTCCCCTCTGCAAAAACAATTGAATCTAAAAGAGGCACAATTTCCTCTCTTTTAATCCATGTTTTACCCATTTCTAAAGGTTTTACAATAACATCTAAGGGGGTATAATAGGTTCTTGAGGATTGTGTTTCGTTAACAGATTTAATGTTAGAATAAAACAATTCAATATAATCGTTTGTCTGAATATCCTCGATTTTTGTCAAATACCATGCTGTAATATTAAGATTATCTGAGTGTGAATCTGGTGTATCTGTCCAATTACCAAAAACACATCTCGTTTCGTATACAGAGGTAGTCTTTACTCTTTCTTCCTTATTAAAATAAAGTTTATGTCCTTCTTTAGTATAAATAACCCATCCATTCCCATCAGGTTGAGGTGAAATTTTAATATGATTTGGATTGCTCAATATTATTCCCCCTTTACTATCAATTACAAATTGTCCAGAATATCCAAGAAAGTTATAATTAAATATATCAGGCTCTGTATTCATATTGGAAGCTGTACAAACATAAATATCTTTAAATTTCATTGTTTTTATATCAGGTTCTATCATATTAGTTTCATATGGTACAATGCCTATTGGATCTGCATCACCAATTACTGTGCGAGTGATTATTCCACCTGCATTTAAACTCCAGTTCAATCCAACCCAACCTGCTATATCTGTAAGTCTTACACCTGAAGTATTGTAAGATAAACTAATTGGCAAAGAAATTCTTTGTGTTTTTATCTGATATATTGGGACATTGACGTTCAGCCTTCCAGTATATTTTGATACATCCATATTACCATAAACTCCTAATGAAGCAGCTTCTATCGAAGGTTTTGTAAATTCAATTTTATTATCTGTGATTTGTGCTGATAGATTAACCAAAATAATAGATAGTAAAAGAATAACTCTTGTTTTTTTCATTTTATTAATTATAAAGTTTTATACAATGTTTACATCTTAAAGCAACTCACCCCATCATACTTCCACCCAGTTGGAACATAGGTAGGTACATGGCAATAAGAATAGTGCCAACCAGACCACCAACTATAATAATAAGGAATGGTTCTACAATGCTACCCATTTGCGATGCTTGGTGCTCTACTTCGTCGGATAGTTGTTGTTGTAGCTTTTCGAACATGTTGCCAAGTTGGTTAACCTCTTCGCCTACTTTTACTAGTATTGTTAGTTTGCTGTCAAAAAAATTTTCTTGCTCCATAAGCTTATGCAGATGTTCGCCTACCAATAGTCCTTGGTATATACGGTTCATTATCTGCTCAAGAGGGTAGAAACCTATCATTTTACCCGATAGCTCAATAGATCGTACCAACGGCATATTTGCCTTTACTAGTAACGATAGTGCTTGAAATAGTCTATCGGTGTATATTTTCTTAACAAAATCGCGGATAAAAGGAATCTTAAGCGCTAATAATCCAGAGTATTTTCTGAAGAATAGTGTTTTGCGATATCTATATATTATAAATATTACAGTTATTATTGATATTAAAATTAGCGACGAATAGTTGTCTAAGAATTTTGAAACATCAAGTAACTTTTTTGTTATTACAGGTAGGTCGCTGCCAAATCGTGTAAATACATCGCTAAACAATGGCACAATAAAAGCTAACATAAACCACACTGCCAACATAGCTGTAATAAGCACTATTACGGGGTAGGTAATTGCTCCAATTAATTGTCGGTTTTGTTTCACTTTACGATCGTAGAAATGAGCAAGTATCTTAAATACTTCGGCAAGTTTCCCGCTCTCTTCACCCATCTTAATACTATAGTATTCGTATGGAGAAAAGGTGTCTTTTATTATTGCAGAAAGAGTGTCGCCATACACAAGTCGTTCTTTTGCAGAGAAAAAGAACTGCTTTTCGCGAGGACTTTTCTCCTCTTTATAAAGAAGATTAATAGATGCTAGAATGTCGACACCATTTTCGACCATAATTGCAAGCTCGGCATACATAGCAGCTTTACGTTTATTCGGAAATGGCTTTTTTAAAGAAATCTCCTTTTTCCAAAATGGGACATAACTGCTATCTTTTATTATCTTACTTTCACTCTCGTGTAGATTTATGTTTTTAATGTTTATCTTCACAGTTATAAGTATTATTTGTTTTTCCAGTAAAAATTTTCGGGGTATTTTTTATTCCATTCTCTTATAATTTTTTCGTTACAGGCTCTGATGTTTATAGTATGTATTAAATCGGGGTGCTCGTAAAATGTTTCGAAAAAGAACGATTCTGTACGAAAGAAAAAAGTATCTGATCGCACTTCTGTTTTGCGAATTAGGTGGTGCAAATCAATTTTATATTCAACCTCAGTGAGATTGTAATTTTGTGTAATAATAGTTTCGCTACTCTTTGCAATAACCGATTCGGCTCGTTTAATATCGGCCGAGAATATATTTTCGAATTTAGTGTATTCAGCAAGTTCTGTAGTTTTTTGAATAGTTGTGTAACGCCACAAATACGAGTATGCATAGTATGCAGCCGAACATACTAAAACGGTAAGAATAAGGGCAACTATAATTTCGGCAAGTGTAAAAGCCTTAATTTTTTTATTTAGTAGGCGCGTTTTATACATCATTTAATTTCCGTAATAATTAGTCTCACTCTGTTGCAATCGTTTTTCATATTCATGTTTCTCTTCCCAACGCGACAAGCTGTAAATAACTTTATTACGTCTGTCTGTTACTATGTATTCAACCAACACAATGTTGTTATTTTGTTCAATAATCAGCGATTTGAGTTCCCAGCCATAGGGAATATTTTGTACAGGCGAACCGTCACTATTAATAGTACTGTTCAGGTAATAAAGAGCTTGTTGTTGGCGAGTCTCATTTAGTTCGAAATCAATTTTTGTAACAAGAAAAATTGCTATAAGCCAAAAAAGAGTGAGTATTACCATGGCAACAATTACCTCAACTAATGACGAACCTTTCAATTTTATTCTACTGGATATATACATTTTGTATTCTCCTTTTTTTCGAAAATATCGACTGTTGCAAATTCACTTTTAACAGCTCTTGAATTAATAACTACATCCGATAGATGATTTTCATACGAAGCTACTCGGGTTTTCATTTTAAACATTTCGGTATATAAACTACCAAATATAGCCCCCTCTAAATCTACTGCTCCTTTAATATATGCAACACCAGATACAAGACTACCTTTTTCCATTTTACAAATAACTTCGTTGCTTTCGTCATTGTTATCAACAACAGACAATCCTCCGTATATAACCGATCCGCTTTTTATAGTAATTGCAGGAGTAATTTTCTCTGTCTTAAGTTTTGCGTTAACCATAACAAAAGAAGGATAAAGTAATTTAGCTTTAGGTTCTATTGTTATGTTGTTTGTAGCAAACAACTGAACCTTTCCAGAAAAACCACTCTTTACTTGAATGACTTGAGCTTTAACAATTACATCGGTAACACTCATCGATTTATCGAGAATTAAAAGACTATCACCTGTTAGAATGATATTGCCTTTAAGCTTTATTCCAGCGGGGTTAAAAATCTTCTTGCCTTTAATAACAATTGTATTATTTAGGAATGAGTTAAACAGAGTCTCTACGTAAGTAATCGATTGAAAATCTACTAAACTGTCAGTATCACTGAAAAGTAGTTTTTCGAAGTCGGAGAATTTAGTAGCTATTTCAGGGAGTTTTTTATCGGACTCTGTTATTGTTCCGTAAACTAGCGAGTCTGCATAAAAACCAACACCCTCGGCATAACCCTTTCGGATACCCATAGGTGGTAAAACGCAGTTTCCAACAATACCTTTTCTGCCACTCAACGATAGATATCTATTTTTGTCGGCAAGATACAAAGCAGGGAAACTACACTTTTTAAAATCTACTCCACTTAAGAAGAGTCTCTCGCATCTAATTCCTCTGTGGCTTGATTTAAGTGAAATAATATCAAAAACACCCCATGATTTACGTTTGGCAAAGACTGTATCAACTGATTCTTCAAAAAGAGGCTTCGAGATAGTCTTTGTATAATCAGGATTAAATACATTGTTCTCAATAAGCAAAACTCCAGAATCTACATTTTCATCTAAACGCATATTCCAATATTGAATATCGACATTCATAACTCTATAATATCTATAAAGAAGGTACATGGACAATACGGCACTTATAACAAGTATCATTACAATTACGTACGATAAAGCTCCACCTTTAAGTTTTTGTAGAGGAATTTTAAATAGTATTGTTAACATTTCCTTTTTCAACTTCAAGATTTTTGTTTTCAGGGTTTCGAACTTTTTTTCTGAATATTCTTTTAAACCAACTTGTGCTTTTGTCCTTTTTAATAGCTTTTTCAGAAACTGTATCAGTTTTTAAAGTCTCATTGGTTATTGTCGTATCCTTTTGTTTGTCTCTTTTAAAAATCTTTTTAAACCATCCTTTTCTATTAAAGCTTTTTGACAATTCTTCAGAACTAGTAACATTCTTATCATTCTTTGCTCTTTTTAGCTTTCCGTTTTTCCACTCTTGCTTTCTTACAATAGCACCATCGACAGAAAATTGGATCCATGTGCCATGTTTTAATCCACGTTTATAGTTTCCTAATCGAATAATATTTTGATTTTTATCATAAACTTCATAAACACCATTTAATGGAAAACCAGGAATTAAAGCTTCGACATGATGAATTTTACCACGATTATAAATAGCCATTTTACAACCTTCACTAGTATGTGCTTCTTTCTTAATTAATGTACAATAGATAGTAGAATCAGTGTAGCTTACTGTAATAGATCGTGTTTGCAAATATTTTTCTTGCGCCGATAAGTTATTTACTATTAAGAGTATAATCGCTATTAAATACTGTTTTTTGTTAGTCATTGTATTAAATATATAGTATTGTAGATGTTACATTTTGAAAGTTTTATACTCTCCTTTAAATTGGAGTAGAATAGAGTCTCCCATAATTTTTTTTACAGACACATTGTTGTACTCGTCACCATTATGTACAAGTATCGATTTCCCATCAATATTTAACCAGCCGACTTTTGACTCATTATTCTTGGTAAGGCCAAAATATTTAACACTGGGCCAATTAATAGTTGTAGTTTCAGCTAATCTGTCGGTATTATAACCATAATAATTATTATCGTTGACCTTTTCAATTATTTCTGTTTTGTCAACGTCTTTCAAAAAAGGATCAGAATAATTTAATTTAAGTCTGAATATCCTACTTGTAATTAATTCAACTTTAGATTTCTGTTTTACAACATGTTGCGATTGACTGATATTGTATGATATTCCCGAGAAAAACATCTTATAAATAATAATACCCCAAATCAGTATTACTACTGGTATTAATAGGTAGTTTATCTTTTTATTTTTCGATTTCTTCATAGGTGTTGCTTTTGGTTTATAAAATCAAGATTATGTTCTATCACGAAGATTTGAATCGCTGTTGTTTAGAAATTGACTTTAAACTTAACAGTTGGTGAATATCCCGACATATTTCCAGCTTTATCTATTGTTTTTAATCGCCAATAATATGTCCCTTTTGCGGGAAGAGCAGCTGTATAGCCAGTATTATTATCGGTAAGCTCATTAACAACAATCGATGTTTTCTTAAAATCTTCTGTTTTAGATACAAATATAGAGTCGGATAAAGCACTACCTGTATCATTTACTCGTGTCCATGAAAACACTACACTTAATGATGTTTGGTCGGAGTCTTCAGCAGGAGCAACTGTTGACGAAACAGCTGGTGCAGTTGTATCAATTGTTAAAGTACGAGTTGCTGGTAACGATTTATTAGTGCTGTTTTCTGCAATAACACCCCATGTATATTCACCGTCAGACAAGGTTACTGTTTCAGTAATTTCATCAACCATTTTTGGCCCTAAAACTAACTCTCCGTTCCAGTCGTTCTTATGTATCTCAATTCTATATTCAGATGCTCCCTCAAGTTCTTCCCATTTTAGTTCAATATCTTTTTTTGCAATTATTGCTTGATTCGTTGGTTGAAGAAGCACTGGTTCGTTTTCGGTGATATCTTTACTCTCTTCAATAGTAAATTTATGATAACTCCACTCAGATTTAGAAGATCCATTAATAAGTGCAACTCTCCATTCGAAATTACCAGGGGTAAGAGTCTTCTCAAATTTTGGAAGTGTAACAAGAGTGTCAGTAATATAATAGGAGACTTCTGCAAATGAACCTTTTACAATTTGAAGATTATATTTTTGAGCATCAATATTTGGTGACCATACAAAAAGCATATTTTGTTTAGGTGTTTTCCATTCATCTAATGGTGATAACAGTTCCACTTTTTGGTCTGTTACATCTATCTCGAAGATATCTTCGCAGCCACTAATGCCTATTAATACAAAAGCCGAAAAAATTAAGGTATATAATGCTGATTTATTCATTTTTATTGTCTTATAATTATTACTTATCTAAATGTTTAATATTCTCAATAAACATGGTCATTAGGCAGGTAACTGTTCCTGTTCTTTTATCGTTTAAACGTGCGAAACGAACACTTACTAAACAGCCAGTTTTTGAATTTTCTTCGTAATCTTTTAGCATTCTAAGAAGATTAAATGTTGTCCCCTCTATAACAACTTTAGACGTAAATATCTGGTCGTTTGAAAGTGTTGTGATATTAATTTTAGGGAATTCAACAATACGAACACTGTATTTTTCGCATAGTTTTGTTGTCTCGGAAAGAATATCTTCGTGACCCGATTCACTAGACGATATATCACCAATAAGCGACGAATACTGTTCTAATTCGCTACTAACATTATTCATTTTAACATTAAGCCCACTGCTACCGTCTAATTCACTTTTTATTGTTATGTATTGGCTTCTTACATCTAGGGTCTCAGATATTGCCAGATTCCAAGCCAAAATTGCAAAAACAATGGTGGTAGATAATATTAAATAGAGCTTTAATTCCGATTTACTTCGTCCCATTATTAATATTATTTAATT
>JAFGOQ010000012.1 GCA_016926405.1 Bacteroidales bacterium | reverse complement strand
TTTTTTAAGTATTTGATTTGTATTGCAAATAGCCTTACAGATAGCAAATATAATAACTAATACAATAATAATTGAAGCTCCCGAAGGAAGGTCGAAAAAGTAAGCTCCTATTAAACCCCCAAAACCACCAATTAGCCCAATTAAAATAGATGCTATTATAATGGACGAGAATTTGTTGAAAAACAAATTGGCTGTAGTTGGTGGAAGAGTTAATAACGAGATTATTAGAATGATTCCAGCAACTTTTATATTCAGAACAATTGTTAAAGCAACAAGACAAAGAAGAAGGTAATTAAATGCTTTTACGGGTAAACTATGAGTAAGAGCATATTCTTTATCGAAGGCCACAAATTGCACAGTTCTGTAGAATAATGTAAAAAATATTACCACTACAAGAGTTAGTGCAAGGCTAATATATATATCGTTTTCAGAAACAGTAAGTATATTGCCAAACAGGAAGCTCATTAAATTAGGGGTGTATCCAGGAGTTAGCGCCATAAATATTATTCCAACAGCCATTCCAAGTGACCAAAGTATTCCTATCACCGAATCTTCGCGAAGCTTTTTATTGTCTGAGAAAAACTCGATTCCCATAGCCGATAAAATACTAAAAACCGATGCGCCAAGAATAGGGTTTAAACCTAAATAGTAAGCAATACCAATGCCTCCAAAAGAGGCGTGAGTAATTCCTCCACTAATAAAAACTATTCTTTTAGCAACAATGTACGAACCAATAATACCAGTAGTAATTGCCGTTAAAATAACAGTTATTATAGCATGGTTTATAAAGGCGTATTCAAAAATATCTGATATCATATATTATTAATGATTTTTTAAAACTGTGTGTGGAATGTCGCCATGAGTAATAATTTGGAGTGGGCATTTGTACTCTTTAAGCTGTTTCTCCGAAATTTTATTCGATGGATGATAATGTAAAGTACCATTAACACAAGCAATACTTTTTACATATCGTGAAATTGTTCCTAGGTCGTGCGACACAAGAACAATGGCCATTTCCTTATTTAATTCGTTAAGGATTTCGTATAATTTCCCTTCAAATTGGTTGTCAACATAGGTGCTTGGTTCGTCAAGTATTAACAGTTTTGGCGATGAAACAACTGCACGACTTAGAAAAACCTTTTGTTGTTGTCCACCCGAAAGTTCACCTATTGGATGGTTTGCAAAGCTTGCCATTCCTGTTCGCTCTAAAAGCGACAAAGCAAGTTGTTTGTCCTTTTTAGAATAACGACCAAATATGCCCTTGTCTGACATTAGTCCCGAAAGAACAACTTCTAAAACGGAAATAGGAAATTGTTTGTCGAATTTATTCTCTTGTGGAAGATAACCTATCAAACTACGCTTGCTGCGACCGTTTGCATAAAAATTAACTTCGCCCGAAAAGGGTTGAATAAGTCCTAAAATTAATTTTAATAGTGTGGTTTTTCCTCCACCATTGGGTCCAATAACGCCAATAAAATCGTTTTCGTGAACAGTAAAATTAAGGTTCTCGAGAATTGGTTTATGGTTGTATCCTGTTGAGGCGTTTACTATTTCTAATATTTTGTTCATTACTTGTTTTTAGTTGAAGTAACAATTTGATCTGTAATTTCGGTAATATTCTTAATCCAATTTTCCATTAATGGCTCAATTTGAATTACTTTACCGTTAATTTCTTTAGCAATCAATTGTGCATTATTTGAATCAAATTCTTTCTGAATAAAAACAGTATGGATGTCATTCTGTTTAGCCAAATCAATAATTTCTTTAATGTAAACTGGCGATGGTGTTTTTCCATCCATCTCCATGGGAACTTGAACAAGATTATAATCGCGTGCAAAATAGGTTAGTGCAGGATGAAAAATTATGAATTTAGTCCCTTTAATTTTTTCTGTTGCATTTGTAATATAAGTATCAACAGAGTCAATTTTTGATAAAAACTTGTTAAAATTAGCGTTAAATAATTTGCTGTTTTCTGGTGAAATATTGATTAACGAATTAAGTATAATTTCGGCTTGTTTTCTAACGCTTTTTGGCGAGAGCCATATATGCGGATCAACACCTTCTAAATGCACATGATCGCCATGGCGATGGGCTTTTGCATATATTAAGTTGGTTTCTTTAGAACAATCAATAATATTTAATTGAGGGTTATTGTCTTTTATTTTACTCATCCAAGCCTGTTCAAAACCAATATGTCCAATTCTAAAATAGGCAATTGAATTGTTAAGATTTATTAGCTGTTTTGCTGTTGGTTCGTATGTTGCAGGAGCAGCACCAACTGGAATTAGAGTCTGAATATCGAAAATTGTATCGGCAATTTGTTCTACAAAGAATTTCTGAGGAGCAATACTTACTGTAATAACTTTCTTATTTGTTTTATTGTTATTGCAAGCTGTAAAAAGTGAAGCAATTAAAAAGAGAATAAAAATCTTTCTCATAACTAGTTGGTTAAAATTAAAAAGTTAAGAATATAAAAAGTATAGACAACGCAAATTAGTTATTGTTCGAATGACAAACAAAAAAGGTTGCGAAATAAATCGCAACCTAATTTTTTTTAATGACTCAACTTATTCAGTTTTTGTAAACTCTAAAACAAGTTGAGTTATAATAATTAGATTTTCGTAATTAAATTACTCACCTAAAATTTCAGCAATCTTCTTCTCAAGATCTTCACCACGAAGATTTTTTGCAAGTATTTTACCTTCTTTATCGATTAGTACATTTGCAGGAATACTTTGTACACCGTATAATTTAGCTGGAGCACAGTCCCAAGCTTTAAGGTCTGAAGCGTGAATCCAGTTCATGTTATCAGCCTCAATAGCCTCTAACCATTTGTCTTTTTTACCATCAAGCGAAACACCGAATATTTCGAATCCTTTTTCGTGATATTTTGCATAAGCAGCAACAAGATTAGGATTCTCGCCACGACAAGGACCACACCAAGATGCCCAGAAATCAAGAAGAACAAGACCTTTTCCTGTTAAATCTGAAAACTTAATATCTTTTCCTTCTGTGTCGGCAACAGTAAAGTCAATAAATGGCTGACCAATTGCTGTTTTTGCTAAAAGGTCTAATTTTTCTTTAATAGAAACACCATATTTACTAGCTTGAACAGCAGGAGTCATCTTTTGGTAAACTGCATTTAGTGCATCAAATTCAATAGAATACATGTTACGGGCTTGTAAATATGCAGCTATAACACAGTCGCTATTGTCTGAAATAAAAGTAGCTGTAAAAGCTTCTAGTTGTTTATTTTGATCTTCGTAATCAGCTTTAATTTGTTCCTCTTTTTCAGGAGTCATTTCGCCGCTACCAGCAAGTTTTTGATACTCTCCATAAAGCTCTTGCATTTTATCTTGGAAAACTTTTGTTTTCTCGTTGTATGCAACTAATTTGTCGTTTGGAACAGATCCTGTAACTTTCGCTTCTTCAAGTTTTTCGATGTTACCATCAATTTTAATTGCTGCGTTCGACATAAAAACAGGAACAACATTTCTTTGATTATCGCCAAATTGAATAATCATTAATTCAGGTGATTCAACATTACCGTTGATAACAAATTTACCATCAGTAACTGCAACAGAATCAACATTTATCATTTCTCGGCCTTCGCCTCTTTTTTTAAGAAGTACATAACCTTCCGATCCTGATACGTTTCCTTCGATTGAGAATTTTGGCTGCGTAGTACATGACACTGCAAGTAGAGCTGCCGATGCTATTAGAAGAATTTTTCTCATTTTAAATAAAATAATTAAGGTGATAAATAAAATTTATTAGACAAACATAACAAAAAAAATATCACTAATGTTTTTTTATGTATTCATCTAATAAAAAATGAGCTGCATTAAACGAGCTTATTTCGTTGTTGATAACTTTTTTCTCGTAAGTCTTTATTTTTTCAGCAATATCGGGGTTTCCAAAGAACATGTCTTTTAGTCGTTCGTTGATAGTTTCGTGCATCCAGTATTTTGACTGATCGGCACGACGAATTGTAAAATACTTGTTTTCTGTTGTTAACTCTTTATAGTCTTTTATTGTGTTCCAAATATCGGGTAATCCGTTTTTATCAACCGACGAGCATGTAAGAACTTTAGGATCCCATCCCGATGGTTGTTTTGGGAATAGATGAAGAGCATTCTGATATTGTACTCTAGCTAATCCTGCTTTGTGAACATTATTTCCGTCGGATTTTGTAATTGCAATAGCATCGGCCATCTCCATAATTCCTCGTTTAATGCCCTGAAGCTCGTCGCCAGCACCTGCTAACATTAACAGCAAAAAGAAATCAACCATTGAGTGTACAGCTGTTTCTGATTGGCCAACACCAACAGTCTCAATAAAAATAACATTAAAGCCTGCTGCCTCGCAAAGTATTATCGATTCGCGTGTTTTTCGAGCTACACCACCCAACGAACCAGCACTAGGTGAAGGACGTATGAAGGCATTTTTACTAGTACTTAGCTCTTCCATTCGGGTTTTGTCGCCCAAAATACTTCCTTTGGTACGCTCGCTACTAGGGTCGATTGCTAAAACAGCAAGTTTGTTTCCTGCATTAATAATCTCCATTCCCATAGCCTCGATAAAAGTACTTTTCCCCACACCAGGAACACCTGTAATGCCAATTCTTAGTGAATTGCCAGAATGTGGTAAACAGCCATCGATAATTTTTTCGGCCACCTCTTTGTGTCGTGGTAAAGCACTTTCAACAAGAGTTATTGCTTGGCTGAGAGTAGACATATCTCCCTTTAAAATACCTTCAATATATTGCTCGGCTGTTAAAGTTTTCTTCTTTATTATTTTTTTAAGATGAGGATTAACAATAGGAGGCTGTTCAATGCCTTTGTTTACCTTTAAAGCACTTTTATATTCTTTATCTTTTGTCATAATTATCTGGTTGTAATCAAAAACAGCGATTATATTATTAAGTTCAAAATTAATGATTATAAATGTCTATTTATAAATAATAGTTATGCTAATTAGCAATGTTGGGTAAATTCAATATTATATTAAAATGAATAAGCTATGTTGTATAAATAGTTGGTTGTGTAATTAACTGCTGATTTGTCTCTTAATTGATTTATGTTTTTTCTTTAGGTCTTAGCACGAAAATTTACATGGCTTTTTAATTCCAAGAACTAATAAGCTGACCTTAATTTATGACAGAGTTTAACTTTTTTACAACCATCTGTTTTTGCTAATCGGGTATCAAATGAGCGAGCTTTTTTAACCTTAATAATTTTGTTTTATGCCGTGGTTGTAAGCGTGGCTACGTTTTAAGAAATCTTAATAACTGTTTTTTGTCCAATTTGCACTTATTAAGAAATCTTAATGACTATTTTTTATTCAGTTTACAGTTATTAAGAAATCTTAATAACTGTTTTTTGTTCAGTTTGCACCTATTAAGAAAACTTAATGACTATTTTTTGTTCATTTTACGCCTATTAAGAAAACTTAATGACTATTTCTTGTTCATTTTACACCTATTAAGAAATCTTAATAGCTATTTTTTGTCCAATTTGCACTTATTAAGAAATTTAAAAAGCTGTTTTTTTGTTAAAAAGTGGTTGCCAAAAAAATACTATAAACTCAAATAGTAAGTTTCGGGTAGTTTATAAATATTGTTTGTTCTTAAAGCATCTGTTTCACCCATGATATAAGTATAAGTAAATAAGATTTTGCCTTGTTCGAGAACATAGCCAATAAAAAAGCCCCGAAATATCGAGGCTTTTGTTTATGTTATATTTAATAATTATTGAATATTAACAGTTCCTTTTAATCTTAATGTAATAACAGGATTTGTTGGTGAGTTAGTAGTTACCGAGATGCTTTTGCTTTGTGGACCTGTTTTACCAGCCGAGTTAAAAATAGCTTTTAGCTCGCTTGTTTCGCCAGGTTTAATAATTTCAGACTTAGGATTTACTGTAGTGCATCCACACGAAGCATGAATTTTTCTGATAAGTAAATTTGATTTACCAGTGTTTTTGAAACTAAAAGTATGCTCTATTTTATCGCCTTGTTTAATATTTCCAAAATCGAAAGTTAAATCAGAGAATTCGGCAATAGGAGCTTTCTCAATTTCTTTATCCGAAAGTTTCGAGAAATCTTCTTTAATGTTTGCCATAACTATTAACATTTGATTAGCTCCCGATTTATCGTTTTTAAAGTTGAAAATTAAATTGTCTCTAACTGAACCCCAATCGCCTTTTAAATTGGCATCGTAAGTCAAAACAATATTACCTTTTTGCTTTGGCTTAATTACATTAGGAATAAGTTCCATTTTAATGTGCGATGGAATATTTCTGAATTGTAACTCAATGTCAGAATCAGAAATGTTAATGTAAGGAATGGTGTCAATTTTTACATCATTGTTGGTAATAGAGTAAAAAGAGATATAGTTAGTTTTTATTCTAATATTTCCCATTACGCGTGGATAGTCGTCCTCAATAGTACGTGGTTTAGCGGCTACTTCGCCCATAATATGAAGAACTACGCGGCTATCTTTAGCATTTGAAGTAACAGTAATAGTTTTATTGAATGGACCAGGACGATGAGCAGGGTTATATGTTGCTTCAATAAATCCTTCTTTACCAGGTAAAACAGGAGCTTTACTCCAGTTTGGGGTTGTGCATCCACATGAGGTTTTTACGTCGCTAATTACAATTGGCGCTTCGCCTGTGTTTTTGAATACAAATTTATAAGAAACTGATCCAGCCTCTTCTTTAATTGTTTCAAAATTGTGAGAATCTTCTTTGAATTTCATTTTACCTGCTCCCTGAGCAAATAATCCTACAGACACAATTGTGAGAAGTGTAGCTAATAGTAATTTTTTCATCTGTGTTATATTATTTTGTTATACTAGATTGAATTTCAAACTCAATATTTTAATTAAACCAATAAAATCAATAGCTTTAAAAGGATGAATTTTATTTTGAGTTTACGCAAATGTAAAAAAAATAGATAAAAAATTGCTCTAATCTAATTAGTTATTCAAAACATCTATATTTTTAAGAAATTTTAAGATATGGGGATTAGCGAAATTTTAATTCTATTAACTATTGGACTGATATCGGGAATAGTTGGTGGTTTATTTGGTATTGGAGGTGGTATTATCATTATTCCAGCACTTATTTTTATAATGGGTCTTTCGCAACATAATGCACAAGGGACTAGTTTGGCAGTATTGCTTTTACCTATTGGTATTTTGGGTGTGATAAACTATCATAAAGCTGGATATGTTAATTATCAGTATGCAGCTTTATTAGTTGTTGCTTTTGTTGTTGGTAGTTATTTTGGATCGAAAATAGCTATTAATATTTCAGCAGACTATCTTAAAAAAGCATTTGGTGTATTGTTACTTATTGTTGCTGTTAAAATGATTTTTGGGAAATGAATATTACTAAAGAGTATATTAAGAGACTTGTAAATGAGAATTTTGACCTTGCAGTTGAGATTCGTAGATTTTTTCATAAAAATCCAGAATTATCGTTTGAAGAGTTTAAAACTCACGATTTTATTTGTTCAAAATTGTCGGAGTGGGGAATACAATATAAACCTAATGTTGCAAAAACTGGTGTTGTGGCTAAAATTATTGGTAATTCGAAGAGCGATAAAGTTATTGCCCTTAGAGCCGATATTGATGCTTTGCCAATTCATGAGGATTCGGGTGTAGATTTTTCTTCTACCAATAATGGTGTAATGCACGCTTGTGGTCACGATCTTCACGCAGCTTCACTTCTTGTTGTTTCGAAGATTCTTAACGATACTAAAGAAAAATGGGGAGGGACTATTTTGTTAATATTCCAACCTGGTGAAGAGCTTTTGCCTGGTGGTGCAAAACTAATGATTGACGAAGGGATTTTTGATGAAGTAAAACCTAATTTAATTATTGGTCAGCATGTTTTACCCGAAATGGAAACAGGAAAGGTTGGTTTCTGTTCAGGAAAGTACATGGCCTCGTGCGACGAGATTTATCTTACTATTAATGGAAAAGGTGGTCATGGAGCAATGCCTCATAAAATAACTGATACTGTATTAACAGCATCGCAAATTATTGTTAGTTTACAACAAATTGTAAGCCGAAAAGCCGATGTAAGGATTCCAACAGTGCTCTCTTTTGGGAAGTTTATTGCTAATGGTGCAACAAATGTAATTCCTAATAAAGTAGAAATTGAAGGAACATTTAGAACTGTTGATGAGCAGTGGAGAGAAGAAGCTCATTTCCTTATTAAAAAAATTGCATCGGGAGTAGCAGAGTCAATGGATGCTAATTGTGATGTGAATATTAAAAAAGGTTACCCCTCGCTTTATAATAATCCTGAGCAAACTTTAAAATGCCAACAATTGACAAAAGATTTTTTGGGAGAATCGCAGGTTGAGACAATGGATATTAGGATGACAGCTGAGGATTTCTCGTATTTTTCGCAGAAATACCCATCTGTTTTTTATCGTTTTGGTGTAGGAGGTGAGAATGTGTTGCCTAATAATAGTTTGCATTCACCATCTTTTGTTGCCGACGAAGAGGCTTTAAAAACGGCTGTTTCTGTAATGACTTGGATTGCATTGTCGCATGTTTAATAATATATATGAAAGAAAATGTGATTGTGGTTATTTATAAAAATGATAAATAAAGAGTGATAGTGGTTTCTTAAATCTTTTTATTTTGGATTTAATAAATAGAAAAGTAAATTTGTCTTGAGATTTAATAAAATTATTTAACTAAAAAATTATAAAAATGGCTTACGTAATTAGCGATGATTGTACAGCTTGCGGAACTTGTATCGACGAGTGTCCAGTAGAGGCTATCTCTGAAGGTGATATCTATAAAATTGATCCAGAGACTTGTACTGATTGTGGTGCTTGTGCTGATGTTTGTCCAGTAGAGGCAATTAGTGCAGAGTAATCTAGCAATTAGATAAAATTAAAAGCCCGCCTAAGCGGGCTTTTTTTTTGTGTTAACATCGAGGCTATCATTCGATTTTAACAAATACTAAAAACATTTCTATATAACTTCCTAATTGGACACATAAATTGAGCCATATTGTCTAAAAGGCATAGAGCTATTGTTTTGATTAAAAATGGATGTTGCTGTATTTAATAAATAGTGTGCGGTAATAGTTTGTTTACGTTCGTTATCGGGCAGTTTTGTTATGAATGTTAGTTCTTAACAGTGTTATATTTTTATTTGGCTTAAAAATTGTATGTTTGAAAAAAGTAGTATTTTTATATTCGTGATTTAAAGATTTTTTTAATAAATATTATAATTATGAGAAAAAACATCCTTTCTATTATGTTTG
Source organism: Bacteroidales bacterium (assembly GCA_016926405.1). Classification (GTDB taxonomy): domain Bacteria; phylum Bacteroidota; class Bacteroidia; order Bacteroidales; family UBA6680; genus UBA6680. The sequence continues at coordinate 11,425 of JAFGOQ010000012.1, read as the reverse complement.
GGGCATCGGTATTATTGCTTGCTTCATGCGGTTCATCTAAAGAAGTTTCTGCACCAGAGGCGCCAAAACCTGTTGGTGAAATTATTGTTAATGTTTACTGTTCGGGACCAGATTATTTCTCTACTGATAATCTTATTCGAGGTAATTCTATTGGCGAGAGTACTGATATGACAATGTCAAAGAAAAAGGCACGTAATAATACTCTTCAGGAATTATCTTCAAAAATACAGACTACTTTTAAGGCTGTAATTGATAACTATCAAAGTTCACGCGAAACAGCATCTGGTGAAGAAGTTAATAAGCGTTATGAAGAACTTTCGAGAGAGGTTATTGATCAAACAATTAGTGGATATAAGACTATTTGCGAGAAAGTTACTCAAACAACAAAAGGTACTTATAAGACTTATCTAGCTTTCGAAATTTCTGTTGATAATCTTGCAAAACCATTTTTCGATAAAATTTCTGAAGATGAGAAATTAAGAATCGACTACGATTATGAGAAGTTTAAAAAGACTTTTGAAGACGAAATGAAAAAGATGGAGAATAAATAATCCATTAGATTGAAGATATTTAATAGCCGGCTTTTGTCGGCTATTTTATTTTCTGAAAATATTGTAATAGATAGAGAAATGGTGAGACAATCCCGCTAGATGGTATTTTGCAACCGAATAGTCAAAATTAAGCTTTTTAACTTTTATTCCTGTGCCAATAGAAAAACCCGTAATCGATTTGCGTTCGCTGTCGGTCATCTCTTGTCGGCGTTTGTGATTGTACCCTAGACTAATGTAAAAGTTCTTCGATGGGATAAATTCTACTCCAAGAATTATATGACGCATAATTTCGTCGCTTATTTTGTTGAATTTACTTCGCTTTTCTTCTGGTTCGTATAGTGAACTGGGAGATTTCTTTTTAGCGAAAGCTAAATTATAATTATTTAGATAATGAAATGTTGCTGAAAATCTAAATGGAGCATGTTCTAGTTTCGACGAAATACCCCAAATAATATCCATTGCTAAAGGTTCGTTTGTGTTGTTGTAACTTTTTAATTGCGAACCAATATTTCTTATTATTAGCGATGTTGATGTGTTTCCAGATTCATTTTGATAATAAGCGCCAATATCAAAAGCTAACCCAAATGATGTGTATTGTTCTAATTGTGAAAATATAAACTTGCTGTTTGCTCCAATTGTTATTAAAGAGTCTAAAATAGGCATACACCAGCCCCCTATTAATGCAAACTCATTTGCCGAAAACGATCCTAAAATATCGCCATATTGATTTGCTTCGGTAAACTTTCCATAATTAACATATTGAATAGTTCCTAGGAAACGTCCGTATTTTGTATCTCCAACAGAATAACTTGCCATTCCTGCATTAATACCTGCTACGTAGTTTAAATAACTTATGTTTACACCTCCTTTTGTGTCGGTGTTTATTAGAGATGGATTATAAAAAGCAAAGCTGTTGTACTCGTTTTTTATACTGACGTTTTTTCCGCCAAGGCCAGTCATTTTAGCTGAATAGGGAAGATCTAAAAATGAATAAGTTCCTGTTCCTCCGTTTTGTGCTTGCAGAGAAAATGTTGCTATAATTAATAGGAGTAGTAGTTTTATTTTTCGATAATTCATGCCCTAAAATAGTAAAATAATAATTGCCGATGTTACACTTTTTTAATGCTTTTCAGCTCCTCGGTGATAGTATAAACGGCAGGACACACAGTTATATTTTTTAAAGTTAAATTTAAAATCTGAAAAAAACGTTTTCTGTCAGTATGAGGGTATTCGCGACAAGCTTTTGGGCGCGATTCATATATCGAGCAATAGTTGTCATCCATAAGAAAAGGGCAGGGAGTCTGTCTGAAAACGTAATCGTTATCTTCATCCAATCTAAAATATTCGTCAATTAGTGCCGAAGGTTTTTTACGAAGTTGTTTTGATATGCGGGCGATATCAACATCGGTAACAATTGGACTTATCGATTTGCAACAGTTAGCACACTCTAAGCAATCGGTTTTTTCAAAAACAATATCGTGTAAGTTGTGAACTACATCATCCAAATCCTTAGGTTTTTGCTTCTGTAATTTTGCGAAAAAAGATTTGTTCTCTTTGTGCTTTTCTTTAGCTAGTTTCTTAAGATTTTCAGGATTGTATAATTCTTTCTTCATTATTTTCTGATAAGTTTTGCTTTAACCTTTTTGTAGTCTAGTTGTGAAATAAAAAGTCCTCCTATAACAATTCCTATTCCAATAGTATTTCTTAGCGAAGGAATTTCGCCAATCAATATAAAGGCAAATACAGCTGTAAAAACAGGTATTAAATTGGTGAATAGGTTCGAAGTGTTTATTCCTAGTTGACGCACTGCATATGTGAAAAATAAAAATGCTAAAGTAGATGCAAATACAGCTAGTTGTACAATAACTATAATTGCGTTTATATTTAGTGGAGTGTTTATAAATGCTTGGAATCTGAATGTAAAGAATAGAGGGGAAAAGAATAATATTCCTCCTAAATTTTGGTACAATATTATTGTCATACCTCTGTATTTGTGTGCTATTTTTTTTAGAATTATTGAATATCCTACTCCTGCAAAAACAGCTAAAAACATTAGCGATACACCTTTACCAGAAGCTTCGATGTTTGCTTCGGGAGTCATAACAACAAGCGAAACTCCAATAAACGATATTATAAGCCCTAAAATTCCCGTGTTCGATAATCGTTCACGAGTAAACAAAAATGCAGCAATAGGAGTAAATAGTGGAATTGTAGCAATAATAACCGATCCTACTGTTGGAGAAACGTATTGCATTCCGTGACTTTCTCCAATAAAATATAAGAAAGGTTCAAAGAATGCTAAAAGAGCCATTAACTTATAATCTTCTTTCTTGATTTTCTCGAACTTGCCAGTGGCAAATATTATAATAGATAATATAGTGGCAGATATTGCTAGTCTGAAAATTGTTATTGTAATAGGATCGTATACATCAAGAGCTACTTTTATCCATACGTATGATAAACTCCAAAACACCATTGATAAAATGATGGTTATATATTTTTTATAGCTACTTGGCATAATGTTTAATTAAAATTGGCTGCAAATATAGCACTTTATAGTTGCTAAAATATAGGTAATAAAAAAAGGTTACTCGCTGTGAGTAACCTTTTTTGGGTGGAAGATCGGGCTCGAACCGACGACCCCTGGAATCACAATCCAGTGCTCTAACCAACTGAGCTACAACCACCGTGTTTCATGCTGCAAATATAGCTAATAAAAATTCGTTTCTCCAAACAAAAAATGAAGAAAAATTAAAGTTTTTTTTGCGTTTTGTTTTAACATCTTGTATTACAGTTTTATTAATAATTAATTTTTTTAAGGCGATTTTTAATCCTTTCAGCAATCTTGAGTAAATTGCGCCCAAAATGTAGTGATGATGGATATTTCAGTGTGGTTAAAATTGCGTCAAAATGGAGTTGTTTCCGATTCCATGACAAAAGCGGGTGTTAAATATGAGTTAAATTACGGTGTAAGCTTGCTCGAAATTAAACGATATTCACTCGAGTCTAATTTTTCTGATGATGATTTGGTTGATTTTTGGAAAAGTGGTGTTCGTGAAAAGATGATTATTTGTACTTATTCTTTTCCTTTAAATGATATTGACATTGATTTTGCCAATGATTTGGCTAAAGGGTTTCGTAATTTTGAGATTGCCGACTTGGTAGCTGTAAATTTATTATGCAAATGTGATCATGCTTTTAATATTGCTTTGAATTATATTAAATCTGATTCGGAAATAACAAAGCGATGCGGTTTTGTTATTCTTTCGCGTTTGTTAAATTCTGATAATGAATTAATATTGCAGAATATTGAGCATATTCTGTCAGTGATTCAAGATTGTATTAATAATAAAAGCAAAGCTGTTGTGTCGGGTATATGTCGATTTCTTATCTCTTTCTTCAGTGTTAATAACACTGGTAATAAGGTTGTTGATTGCTTGATTGAGACCAATAGTCAAAATGATTTTTTTAAACAGAATATTTGGACAGAGGTTGGTTATTATTATGAGTAATATTGTGTCTTATTATGCTAGCTGTATTTTAATATCTGGATATGTTAAAAGATGGATAAATAAATGTTTTGATAGTTTTTAAATAAATATATTTTTGCATAAAAAATTATAAACAAATGAGTCTAATAAAATCATCGAATCCTGTTTTAGGAGATCGTTTTCTGAAAAATGCAAGTTCATACGCTTCAAGCGAAGTAATGACTTTTAAAGGAACTGTTAATAAAACAATTTTATTATTGTTGCTTGTTATTCTGGGTGCTACTTATACTTGGAAATTAGCTTTTACTGCCGCCGATGTTTCTTCTCTTTATCCGTGGATGTTTGGTGGTGCTATTGGTGGGTTTATTTCGTGTTTGGTGATTGTATTTAAGCCTGCAACAGCTCGATTTATGGCTCCTGTTTATTCCATATTGGAGGGTTTGTTCTTAGGAGGTATATCTGCTTTGTATGCAGCCCAAACACAAGGAATAGTATTGCAAGCTGTACTTGTTACTTTAGCAGTGTTTTTCTTTATGTTATTTGCTTATAGAACTGGTATTATAAAAGTAACCGATAAGTTTAGAAGTGGTATTGTTGCTGCTACTGGTGGTATTATGGTTGCATATCTTACTACTTGGATATTCAGTATGTTTGGAGTTAATTTTAGCTTCATGTATGGAAATGGACTAATGAGTATTGGAATAAGCTTAGTAATAGTTGTTATCGCTGCTTTAAACTTAGTACTTGATTTCGATTTTATTAATCGTGGAGTACAGCAAGGAGCGCCTGCTAATATGGAATGGTATGGAGCTTTTGGTATTATGGTTACTTTAGTTTGGTTGTATATAGAGATTCTTAGACTGCTGTCTAAATTATCGAAACGATAACAATATTTAGAAAAAATAAAAATGAAGTTTTTCTTTTGTAAGTCAAAAAATAATAATCCTGCTTCGGACAGCAGTAGTTTAGAGTCGTATTTTCAGCAGTTTCGCAATGGTATTATTGGTGATAAAACTACCTACGAAACTCCTTATGGTGAGAAAAGAATTATTTATGCCGATTGGATTGCTAGTGGTAGACTTTATGCGCCAATAGAAAATAGAATGGCCGATGTTTTTGGCCCTTTTGTTGCCAATACTCATACAGAAACTAGCGAAACGGGTACTCGAATGACTCGTAGTTACCATCATGCGGTGAAAATAATTAAGAAGCATGTAAATGCTGGTCCAAATGATGTTTATATTCAAGCTGGATTTGGTATGACTGCTGTTATTAATAAGTTTCAGCGTATTCTTGGGCTTAAAGGATGTGGTGCTTTAACTCATAAAAAGTGTCTTAAAGAGATGGAAAAACCTGTGGTGTTTATTACTCACATGGAGCATCACTCAAACCAAACATCGTGGTACGAAACTAATGTTGATGTTGTTGTCCTTGAGCCAGACGAGAATATGATGGTTAGTTCTGATGAGCTAAAAAGACAATTAGAAAAATATGCCGATCGTAAATTTAAGATTGGTTCGTTTACTGCTGCATCAAATGTAACTGGAGTAAAGACCAATTATCACGAGCTTGCTAAGATAATGCACCAACATGGTGGTGTTTGTTTTGTTGATTTTGCGGCTTCGGCTCCTTATGTTGACATAAATATGCATCCCGAAGATCCAATGGAAAAGCTTGATGCTATATTCTTCTCTCCACATAAATTTCTTGGTGGTCCTGGTACTGCTGGTGTGTTAATTTTTGACGCTTCGCTTTATAATTCAAAAACACCTGATAATCCAGGTGGCGGTACTGTCGATTGGACGAATCGTTGGGGAGAGTATAAGTATATCGATAATATCGAAGCTCGTGAAGATGGCGGAACTCCAGGCTTTCTACAGGCTATAAGAACAGCTCTTGCTATTGAGTTAAAAGAGAAGATGTCGACCAAAAAAATGGAGGCTCGCGAAAAAGAGCTTGTTAGTTTGGCTTTTTCAAAAATGAGAGAGATTGATGGAGTTGTAATTCTTGCCGATAATGTTGAGGATAGAATAGGAGCTGTATCATTTTATATAGAGAATGTTCATTTTAATTTAGTAGTTAAATTAATGAGCGACAGATTTGGTATTCAGGTTCGTGGAGGTTGTGCTTGCGCAGGTACTTACGGTCACTTTTTGCTAAATGTTGACTACGAAACATCGCAAGAGATTACTAAGAAAATTAATATTGGTGACTTATCAACCAAACCTGGTTGGATTCGTTGGTCTATACATCCAACTACTACCAATGCCGAGATTTTAACCTTTGTTGATGCTGTTAAGCAAATATCTGAAAATCATACCGAATGGATGAAAGATTATGATTATGTTGCAAAAGCAAACGAATTTGTTCATAAAAACGGCACACAAGATTTAAATAATGAGCTTCTTACATGGTTTAATTTGTAATTGGATAAAAAAATATTACAAACATTTTGTTGTTTATCTATAAGATGTTACCTTTGCAAACCATTAAGAGAGATAGAAGAAAATAATAAAATTATAATACGATGAAAAACGGAATACATCCAGAGGAATACAGATTAGTAGCTTTCAAGGACATGTCGAACGGTAAAGTTTTTATTACTGGTTCTACTGTTAACGCTAAGGAAACTGAAGTTATTGATGGTGTTGAATACCCAGTTGTAAAACTAGAGATCTCTAGTGCTTCTCACCCATTTTACACAGGTAAAGTGAAACTTGTTGATACTGCAGGACGTGTTGATAAGTTTATGAGTAAATATAAGAAGCATTACGATAATAAGTAATCCGTCTTTATTTAATTAAAATATAAAAGCTCTCTATTATTAGAGAGCTTTTTTTATTTTTGGTACTTAAATAAAAATTATTCTCTGTTTAATAGTTAAAGGATGTAAATTATTGGATTATATGATTTTTAAACTTTGATATTGCAGATAGAAAAACTTAATCGTATGAATATAATATTTTTCGAAGATAATTCTCGTGACAATCTTTTGCCATTGACATTTACTCGTCCTGTGGCCGATTTAAGAGTTGGTATAACTACTATTAAAGAGAAGTGGGAATTACTTTTTAACACTAAAGGCTCGTTTATTACTCAGGATTATTTATCAGTTAAGTTTCCGAAAAATATTTGTGCCGATAATTTACTAATTAATGGAAGTTTAATTCCAAACAATTCTTTGTTTAACTCTATTAATAGTTTAAGTATTAATGAATGTTTGAAGTATAACGAAAAAATCATTGCTGTTCGTCTTGACGAAAAAGGTGTCGATAATTTTTGCTTCACAAACACCGATTCTTACAATATTATTACTCTTGATACTGAAAGTGATATAATTTCTATCGAAAATCCTTGGGATATCTTTTCGTATAATGGGAAAGTAATTGAATACGACTTTCAGATGATTACTAAAGGACGCACTAGTGCTTCGGTTAGTAGTACCAACACTGTTTTGGGTGCCGAAAATCTTTTTGTTGAAGAGGGTGCTTATATTGAGTGCGCTATTATTAATGCAACTACTGGATCTGTTTATATTGGTAAAGATGCCGAGGTAATGGAGGGTTCAATAATTCGTGGTCCTTTTGTATTATGCGAACATTCAGGGTTAAAACTAGGTGCTAAAATATACGGTCCAACAACAATTGGTCCTCATTCTAAAGTAGGTGGCGAGGTTAATAATTCTGTTATTCAAGGTTATTCAAATAAAGGTCACGACGGTTTTCTTGGGAATTCGGTATTAGGTGAGTGGTGTAATATTGGTGCCGACTCTAATAATTCTAATCTTAAGAATAACTATGCCGAGGTAAAGCTTTGGAGTTATACTAAGCAGCGATTTGTGAAAACAGGGTTGCAATTTTGTGGTTTAATTATGGCCGATCATTCAAAATGTGGTATAAATACAATGTTTAACACAGGTACTGTGGTTGGTGTTAGTGCAAATATATACGGATCGGGATTCCCTAGAAATTATGTTCCTTCGTTTTCGTGGGGTGGAGCATCGGGCTTTGTCGATTATAATATAAAGGCTGTTTTCGAGGTTGCCGAGAAAGTTATGCAACGACGCGGGATAGCTTTCGATCAGACAGAGCAAGATATCTTAAACCATATTTATGCAGAAACTGTAGCCAATAGAAAATAATAAACCTTCTAACATAAAGTAGATTATTTTGTTTTTTGTTATAGAATTGTTTGGCATGTAGATTGCCTAAGGTTCTATGGAAATATTTTAAATAAATATGCTGACATATTGGCATAAATTTTTGTTGTATGGGAGATAGAAAAGGAGAAGTTAAAATTACAGATATAATAATGACAGGTAAGGATGTTGATGCTGACTATATTCCTTTAATTTCGGAGGATGATGAGCAGGAGATGAATAACACTTATGTTCCAGAGGTTTTACCGATTTTACCCTTGAGAAATACAGTTTTGTTTCCTGGCGTAATTTTACCAATTACTGTTGGACGCGAAAAATCGTTAGAGCTTATCCGAAAAGCTTATCAAGACGATAAGATGATTGGTGCTGCTACACAAATTGATCCTGAAATTGAAGATCCTACTTTTGACGATATTTATAAAGTTGGAACTGTAGCTAAAATTATTAAGATCCTTGAAATGCCTGATGGTTCTACATCGGTTATTATTCAAGGTAAGCGACGCTTTTCAATTCGCGAAATTGTGGGTGTCGATCCTTATCATAAGGCTGTAGTTGATGTATTAAATGATCAAAAACCAACCGAGTCATCGCCTCGTTTCGAAGCTATTGTTGGCTCGTTAAAAGATTTGTCGTTACGAATTATTAAACTGTCAACATCTATTCCTCAAGAGGCTTCGTTTGCAGTTAAGAATATCGAGAGCTCTACATTTCTTATTAATTTTATTGCATCAAATACTGATATTAAAATTCAGGAGAAACAAAATCTTCTTGAAATTGATTCGCTTGAAGACAGAGGCTACGAGCTGCTTTCGTTTTTAACAAAAGAGGTTCAGCTTCTTGAATTGCGTAGCGATATTCAGTCAAAAGTTAAAGTTGACATGGATAATCAGCAGCGCGAATATATGCTTCATCAGCAGATGAAAACTATTCAAGAGGAGCTTGGGGGAAGTCCTTCCGATCAGGAAATTGAAGAGCTTCGCGAAAAGGCTGAAGAAAAGCTATGGTCAGAAGATGTTGAGCAACTTTTTAACAAAGAGCTTAATAAGTTACAAAGAATGAATCCTGCTGCTGGCGAATATTCTGTTCAGCTTAATTACCTTCAGGTAATGCTCGATTTGCCTTGGAACGAATACACCGAGGATAACTTCGACCTTAAAAATGCTTCTGAAATTCTCGATCGCGACCACTTTGGGTTAGAAAAGGTTAAAGATAGAATTCTTGAGCATCTTGCTGTTCTTAAACTTAAGGGCGATATGAAGTCGCCAATTCTGTGTCTTTATGGACCTCCGGGAGTTGGTAAAACTTCATTGGGTAAATCTATTGCTGGTGCTCTTGAGCGTAAATACGTTCGTATGTCGCTTGGTGGTTTGCACGACGAGAGCGAAATTCGCGGTCATAGAAAAACATATATTGGTGCAATGCCTGGTAGAATTATCTACAATATTAAAAAGGCACAAAGCTCGAATCCTGTTTTTATTCTAGACGAAATTGATAAACTTGGAAAAGATGCTCATGGCGATCCTTCGTCGGCACTTTTAGAGGTTCTCGATCCGGAACAAAACAGTGCATTCCACGATAATTATCTAGAATTAGATTACGATTTGTCGCGAGTTATGTTTATTGCTACGGCTAATAATGTTGGCGATATTCCTGTTGCTCTGCGCGACCGTATGGAGATGATTGATGTTAACGGCTATATTATTGAAGAGAAAAAAGAGATAGCTAAGCGCCACCTTATTCATAAGCAGTTAGATGCTCACGGAGTGAAATTCGATCAGCTTTCTATAACCGACGAGGCTATTGAACATATTATTGACAATTATACTCGCGAATCGGGTGTTCGTGGTTTAGATAAAAAAATTGCCAAAGTTGTTCGTGTTATTGCTAAACACATTGCCTACGGTGAAGACTACAAGAAAGTTGTTGAAGTTGACGATTTGAAATCTATTCTTGGTCCTATTGAATATTCAAAAGATAAATACCAAGGTAACGAGTATGCTGGTGTTGTTACAGGATTAGCTTGGACATCGGTTGGTGGCGACATTTTGTTTATTGAGACTAGCTTAAGCAAAGGAAAAGGTAAGTTAACTCTTACCGGAAACCTTGGCGATGTTATGAAAGAGTCGGCTGTAATTGCTCTTGAATACATTAAAGCTCATGCCGACGAACTGAACATTAACCACGATATTTTCGAAAATTGGAATGTTCACGTTCACGTTCCCGAAGGGGCGATACCTAAAGATGGACCATCGGCTGGTATTACAATGGCTACTTCGTTAGTTTCTGCTTTTACTCAGCGTAAAGTGAAGAAGAATATTGCCATGACAGGTGAAATTACACTCCGCGGAAAAGTTCTTCCTGTTGGTGGTATTAAAGAGAAAATTCTTGCTGCCAAACGTGCAGGGATTACTCAAATAATTCTGTCAAAAGAGAACCAGAAAGATATTGAAGGAATTAAAGAGCTTTATTTAAAAGGTTTGACCTTTACTTATGTCGAGAATGTTATGGATGTTTTAAACGTAGCATTATTAAAAACAAAAGTTGATAAGCCTATAAAATTTTAACATACACTTAATACTATAAAAACAGCCATCATATTTATTTATGATGGCTGTTTTCTTTTTTAAGGCTTTATCTTCTATTTAATAGAACAAAGGTTTTATTTGTTTCTTTATTAATTTATTTATGACACCTCTTTTGGTATTAATATCCATAGACATTAAAGTGTTTACTTCTTTAGTTGTTTTTAAAACAAGACCTGTTTTTGGATCTACGAATTGAGCATAACCAAATGCGTCTCCTAAAGCTCCGAAATTGTAAACAAAATTCAATACAAAGTCGGCTTCGTTTTTATTGGTTGTAATAATCCAATAGTTCCATCTTTTAAGAGTTTTAGTGGCGTGAATAATTCCGTTTTTATCTACAGCATTAATAAATACTATTTTACCACGGTTAGTGTTTTTGTAAAAAAGGTTGTTTATATCTAGTTCACTATTATTATTTGAATTTTCTTTTACCGCCATAAATGTGTTATTGTCAACCTTGTTAAAAACTTCGGTTAGTCCATTTATATAGGTAATGCTTTCAATATCCTCTCTGTTTAGAACATACTTTGGACCTTCAAGATTATTGAATCTTTTGTATTTAACTTCAGATTGGTTTATCTCTATAACTTTTGAAATTATTTTATTCCCCGATACAGTTTTAATAGTGTCTTGAGAATA